>PMYF01000770.1 GCA_003171295.1 Acidobacteriota bacterium
AATGGGCAAGCAACCCGGTTGGGGCCGGGCTCGGTGGTTTTCGTCGCTTCGAACGAAGAGCACGGGATTCGCAACGCGGGATCAACTCCGGCGCAGTACTTTGTGATCGCCCTGGGCAAGGATGCGTAGGCGCGCTGTCTCGGCACTCGGTGCAGTTGCGAAGTCGCGGGGGCGGAAAAGACCGCTCATCCCCGGCGCTCGGGGCCCCCTCCCTCGTAGCTCGGGCATCCCGTTCCCCAGACCGCGGGATTTGGGGCGCCAGTGGGAACAACCGTTTGAGGGTCTCGTTCAGGAAGCCTTGGGCAGGTGCGCCAGGGCCTCACGGATTTTTTCCGCCGGATATTCGTAATCGAAAAGCTCGCCGGCAAAATACTTTTCGTACGCGGCCATATCGAAATGTCCGTGCCCGCTGAGGTTGAAGAGGATGGTTTTCTCTTTCCCCTCTTCCTTCGCTTTCAGCGCTTCCTCGACAACGCAGCAGACGGCGTGGGAAGTTTCCGGCGCCACGATCAGGCCCTCCGCCCGCGCCATCTTTATAGCTGCCTCGAAGCACTTCAATTGTGGATAACTCACAGCCTCCACCACCCCGGCGCGATGCAGCAGGCTGACCAGCGGCGACATGCCGTGATACCGCAACCCACCCGCGTGGATTCCCGGCGGGACGAAGTCGTGCCCCAGCGTGTCCATCTTGAGCAGCGGCGTCATGCCACTCTTGTCGCCGAAGTCGTAAGCATAGACTCCCTTGGTCATGGTGGGGCAGGCGGCAGGCTCGACCGCAATCAGGCGGATGTTCTTTCCCGCGGCCTTCTCCGGCACATACGGAAATGCCAGACCGGCGAAGTTGCTTCCACCTCCGCAACAACCGATGACAATATCCGGTGATGCTCCGGCGAGTTTCATCTGCACAATGGCTTCCTCGCCGATCACGGTCTGGTGGAGCAGGACGTGATTGAGCACGCTGCCCAAGGAATAGTTGGTGTCCGGGCGGCCGGCGGCGTCTTCCACCGCTTCGCTGATGGCGATACCCAGGCTGCCGGGACATTCCGGGTCCTCGGCCAGAACTTTCCGGCCGGCTTGGGTCTGATCGCTGGGGGAAGCAATGCACTTCGCTCCCCAGCATTGCATCATGGTGCGGCGATGCGGTTTCTGATGGAAGCTGCACTTCACCATGTAGACCATGCACTCCATGCCGAATATGTTGCAGGCTAGCGCGAGGGCGCTGCCCCACTGGCCGGCGCCGGTTTCCGTCGCGAGGCGTTTGATTCCGGCGGCCTGGTTGTAATAGGCCTGCGCGATCGCCGTATTGGGCTTGTGGCTGCCCGCGGGTGAGACGCCTTCGTTCTTATAGAAGATTTTGGCCGGCGTGCCGAGCGCCTTTTCGAGCCGGCGCGCGCGATGCAGGGGCGTTGGCCGCCACAGCCGAAGGACGTCGAGAACCGGATCCGGAATGGGCACACTGCGCGCCCCGGTCATTTCCTGCTCGATCAGCGCGTACGGAAAGATCGCTTCCAAGTCGCCGGGCTGGGCAGGTTGGAGGGTGGCCGGGTTTAGCGGAGGCGGCAGCGGCGCAGGCAAGTCCGGGATCACGTTGTACCAGGACTTGGGGATTTCTCGTTCGGATAGCAGGTACCTATAGTCAGACATGGTTGATCTCCAAGCAGATTACGAGAGATAAGTTACGGACGATTCGCTCAAGATGGGCAGGACACACGGGGCACGCCAGGATGCGGCCGCGGTAGCCTGTAAGGTTGGGACTTGCCAGAAGCATGGTTCGAAACTTCCAGGTCCAGCGGCGGCCCCGCCGTGGGACCAAGGAGCAAAAATGAATCCGTGAGAATAACACAAAAAACACCCGCCGGGGCAGTGGGACGTCATCGCCGGGTGCGCCAACAAGTACGGCTCATGAGTAAGGCCGGTCTCCCCCAGAGAAACTCCACGCGCGAGATCAGGCGATGTCTCCTCACTTCAACAAGGTTCCGCCGTCCCCAGTTTCCACCAATCCCACCCTGTACGCACCCCTTCGTAAACTGTTTGAGCAATTGTGACCAAGCACGTGAGCCGTACTGAACTGACACGGAATCAAGCCAAGAGTATAAGAACAGTGCCTTCCGGATCTGGCGCGACGACTTCCCCCCATAGGCGCCCGGCCGAATCTGGCAAGAGAATGCAACTGTCGAGTCCAGGGGAGCTCTGCGAAATTTGAAAAAAGACAACCCCATCAGGGAGTTGTACCTTCTGGACGACGCAACAGTGGCGAAGCCGATTTGCCGTACGGCGAAAAAGGAGAAACGTCAATGGTGAAGACTCTTGTTACACTTTTGGTTGCATTGAGCTCATTGAGCGCGCTTGCTCAAAACGAGCCGCAAAAGACCGGCTCCGTGCCGATTTACCGGATCATCGTCGTGGCGCGGACTACCAAGGCCATTAATTACCGCCACCGGAGCGGAGGCACCAGGGTTAACTTCCAAGGGACCAGCCTTCTGCCTGAGGCCCGAGGCAATGCCGAGGTCGCGAGCAAGCAGGGCGCAATCCATATCGATTCTGAGTTCCAAGGCCTGCAGTCGGCGAGCAAGTTCGGTCCCGAGTACTTGACCTACGTCCTGTGGGCGATCAGTCCGGAGGGCCGCCCGGTTAACCTGGGCGAAGTCCTGCTCAACAATGATGGCAAAAGTAAGTTGAATGTGACCAGCAATCTGCAAGCTTTCGGCATGATCGTGACAGCCGAACCCTACTTCGCGGTGACGCAACCCAGCGACGTGGTGGTGATGGAGAACGAAGTGAGAGCGGATACCACGGGACAGTTTGAGGAAGTTGACGCGAAGTACGAGCTGCTGCAGAGGGGACAGTACGAGCTCAATGTCAATCCGGCCGAGCTTCAACCGATAACGATGGATTCGAGAACCCCGCTCGAGCTTTACGAGGCTCGCAATGCGGTGCGAATCGCCAAATGGACCGGAGGGGAACATTATGCCTCTGACTCGCTGAAGAAAGCCGAAGTGAATTTGCAGACCGCGGAGGACTATCAAGCGCGAAGAGGCAACAAGAAGTCTGAGATCACGGCGGCGCGCGAAGCCGTACAAACCGCCGAGGACGCTCGCATCATTACCGTCAAGAAGATAGAAGAGGAACGCCAGGCGAGCGAACTCCAGGCTTCCTCCGACGCCGAAGCCCAGTCAAAGGCCCAGGCAGACGAGGCAACCCGGCAGAAGGAACAGGCTCAGGCCCAGACGGCCCAAAATCAAGTGGCGTCGGACGCTGCGGCAGCCAGGGCCCAGGCCGAGGCAGCCCGAACCCAAGCCGCGTCGGACGCTGCCCTAGCCACGGCCCAGGCCGAGACCGAAGCCGCCAGAGCCAAAGCACGGGCCGACACTGAACAAGCTCAACTTGCTGCGCAACAGGCCGAGAACGACAAAGCGAC
>PMYF01000066.1 GCA_003171295.1 Acidobacteriota bacterium
AAGTAACAAGTTCCGAGGCACCCGGGCGGATGGTACGGCGGGGTAGCCATACCTCGAAAGTCTTCTCCTCCGCTCCGGTGGTCCGTACCCAAGAACCGGGTCCGGGTGCCTTGGTTTTCTATTATGACAAAGAACCTTTCTAAGAATCTTTCCAAGCAAGAGAAGGACGAACTTCGCTATAAGTCGTCGTCCGACCTGTGGTATCTCAACACGGAGGTCTTTGGAGTCCCCCTGATCGAGAGCCTGCACAGGCCGCTGTGCGAGGAGTTCTTCGTCCGCAAGGACCCCGTCAAGTCCCTCAAGGAACAGCCCGAGCAGATACGCGAGCGGCTGCTCCTGTTCCCTCGTTTCGCCTGGAAAGCCTTGGACATCGATACTCCTATTCCCACCCCATCCGGCTTCGTTCTCATGCGGGACATACAGGCCGGGGACACTGTGTTTTCTGATGATGGAAAGCCCTGTAGGGTCACGGGGACCAGCCAGGTCTACTATGATCGTCCTTGTTACGAGGTCGTGTTCACCTCGGGGGACACTATTGTTTGCGACGGGGATCACCTGTGGGAAACGGAGAATCTAGACCACAAGGTTGGGGTAAGGACTACGCTGAAAATAAAATCCACACTGAAACAGGGAAGGAAGGACCCGCAGAACAACCATAAGATCAGGGCTTGCCTGCCCGTGGAATATCCCGACGCCGACCTTCCTATCCATCCTTACGTTTTTGGCTGTTGGCTCGGTGATGGGGCAAAGGACGGTCCCATCCTGACCATAGGCGGCGAGGACAAGGTCAGGCTCACGGAGAACATATCCCGGTTCGAGGAGATACACTGGACAAGGGATGACCCACGGGGGTCGGGTAATACCGGTCGCTATCATCTCGGCTCGCAGGCCAGGGATTCTCATGACGGGAGGAAGTTCAAGAAACGCCTTAGGGGATTGGGTGTCCTGGGAAACAAGCATATCCCTGAAGTCTATCTTCATGCATCAGTGAAACAGCGCACGGAACTCCTTCAGGGACTCATGGACACGGACGGAACGGCTGGCTCCGAGGGAAGGCTCAGCTTCAGCAATACCAACCGTGACTTGGTTGAGAGCGTCAGGGAGCTTCTATGCTCCCTGGGACTGACCCCGTGGAACATCGGCAAGTATGACAAGGGAGACTGCTCTCCCGAGTATGTTATAGGCTTCATCGCATTCGACGACCAGCCTGTGTTCAGGCTCTACAGGAAGCTAGTAAGGCAGAAGGGGAGGAGCGAAGGCTGCCACTGGGGAAGGAAGATCGAGGCGGTCAATCCTGTTTCCAGCCGCCCCACTAAGTGCCTTATGGTGGATTCCCCCAGCAGTCTTTACCTTGCAGGAAGAGCCTACATACCTACCCACAATACCACCCTTCAGGCTTCCGATGCCGTCCAATGGCTAATTACCTTCCCAGACATAACCGTGGCGATCAATACGGGAGACGGAGAACTGTCCGATGCCATCGTGGCGCTGGTCAAGTCCTACTTCGCCGTTCCGGGCTATGACGGAAAGCGGAAGGACAACGGAGACGCCATTTGGAATTCCGACGCCCGCCCCACGCTGTTCAACAGGCTGTTCTCCGAGTTTGCCGTCCCGGTGTCCGGCGGCCAGAAAGGGCGGGCCGACACCTATTTCAGTCCCGCCCGCAAGACCAAGATGAAGGACCCGTCNNCCCCGCCGTGCTCGACAAGATCGCCAAGCGCGTCACGATGAGCCGAAAGCTCCTGCCCAAGTTCGGATTCAGGCAGACGGTCGGAACCAGGTATTCGGTGGGAGACGTGTACGGAAAGATGCTCAGGGACAACGGAATCCTGGGCGAGGTGCCATACGGTAAGTTCGATGTCAAGGGGCATCCCGGATTCCGGTGCTGGATCATGCCGAGCTGGTGGGTCAAGGGGACAGGACCGGAGGCCGGGCTTTCCGAGTGTAAGGCTCCTACCTTGGAAACTCCCGAGGATCAGTGCGAGTTCCTGTGCAGGGAGATATGGGACTACGACTCGATGCGGTCGGACATGAAGGACGACCCTCAGCTCCACGGCGGGCAGTATCTCAATAACCCGAACGTGGCGAGCAAGCAGGAGTTCAAGCGGGCGGACCTCATAGCGGCCACGATCTCCCCCTACCAGATTCCCAAGGTAGGGCGCATGTTCATGACAGGCGACCTGGCCTATGGGGTCGGTCACGCCGCCTGCGAGTCGTCGTTGGCCGTCGGGCGTTGGTACGAGGATTGTCTCTACATCGAGGATGTCGTGGCGGGGAAGTTCGCCTCCAACGAGGTAGCCTACAAAATAGTGTCCACCATCAAGGCTTACAATCCCGAGCGGCTGCACATCGAGAATTCCCAGGGGGCGCAGTGGTTGGTCCCCGAGCTCGGCCAGTGGGGTCTCAAGCTCGGAGTCATCCCGCTTCCCCCCATCGACTGGGTTCCGACCGGCAATGTCAAGGGGGGCAAGGAGGCACGCATCCTCGGCCTGCTTCCCCTGCTCCTGGACGGAAAGCTCAAATTTGCCAGCAATATCGAGGGAATCGAGCGGATTTACGCCCAATTGACGGGTCAGACGAAGTCCCGCGACATGGCTGATTCCCTGGCCAGGCTGCTGGAATTCCGCGAGATTGCGAAGGACGTGAACGCTCAAACCGAGCGTGAAGCGAACTATCAAAGGCTAGAGCAGGAGGGTAGACTGTGGGGAATGGTGTTCGGGGAAGGCAAGTATGCTCCCCCTCCGCCGCCCACGCCTGAGCCTCCTGGACCGCTGTATGACCCAGTTACAGGACTCCCAATGGACGATCTGTACGCGGAAGCGGACTACCGATAAGGATTTCAAATGGCGTTGATACCGCAGGCACCACCCATACCAGCAGTGATCCCCGTGGCGAAGATCAAGTCCAGCGGGGAAGTGTCCAACGAAACGGCCTTGGCCATCGTCACGAAGGATGTCAGGGCAGCCGAAGATTTCATCACGATCAAGCAGTGGCAGAATAGGTGGAAGGAGATAGACTACCTCTACCAGAGCCCGCGATCCTACAGCGTGTGGGAAGGATCGACTACCTCCGAGGCCAATGTCCAGAGCTTCCTCGTCGCCCGGCACACCCAGTCGATTGTCCCCGGCGTCATGAACACGATCTTCTTCCAGGACCCGTTTTTCTTCCTCCGCACCACCCCAAGCAGCACGCAGGAAATATGCCGCCAGAAGACGGTCATCTATTCCAGCTTCTTCCGGGAGATGGAGTTCGAGAAGACTTGCTGGGACGGCTGGTTTTATACCGTGTTATTTGGAACTGGAATTTTTAAGTGGGCCGAATGCTATGAGACCAAGACCACCGTCCGCTACCGCCGCAAGGCAAAGCCTTCCGTAGTCAAGGGAAAGTTCTCCAGCATCAAGCTGGAGACCAAGGACTCCAAGCAATTTGACGCCATCGAGACGACCACGGAGCACTGGAAGCCGGAGTTCTTCCACATCCCGAATGACGAGGTGCTTGTCGATCCGTCGCTCGAAGTGAATGATATCCGCAAGGCCAAGTTCGTCGGCCACGTCAAGTTCATGACAGGCTACGACCTCATCGAGATGTGCGAAGAGCACCGTGGCGAGAAGGGCTGGACGGTTCCGTCCGAGACGGAAATCCGCAGTTGGTTCGATACCCCGAAGGAACCGACACAGGGTCTGTCCGCTCCCGAGAGCAACATAGTCCAGTCCCAAGAGCTCATCCATGCCCAGGCGAGAGACCTGCCCGTTGGCGGCGACCCGCTGATGCAGGTGCTGAAAGTGATCGAGCACTGGACGAAGAAGCGCAAGACGGTGATCGTGAACGGAAAGCTCGTAGTCTGCAACCAGAAAAATCCCTACGGCAAGATTCCCTTTTATTCATCGCACTGGTGGAAGATACCGAAGTCATTCTGGTCTATGGGAATCGGGATGCTAACCGGGCAAAACCAATTGGTAGACAAAGGGAGCAGGAACGCGGCCCTCAATATGCTCTCGATGCTGGTCAACCCCCCGATGCTCCGCAAGGCAACGCTCAACCAGCCGGGCCAGAATATCCGGCTGCGCAGGGGGAGCGTACTTACGGTGGAGGACGATGTCGACAAAGCGTTCAAGGTGCTCGAGCTTCCGCGTGTTCCTCCCGAACTATGGACGATGCTCGGCAACAACGAAGCGGCAGCGGAGGATGACAGCGGTGCCGATCTCCGCAATGTCCAGGGCAGCACACGCGGGCCGGGCGGGACTTCGCAGGGACGCACTGCCACGGGAGCGAGCTTCCTTGCCTCGGCAAACGCCAACCGTATCCAGGGACCCGTGTCCATCTTCGTTCAGAACGTCCTCCTTCCGTGGTTCTACGATATGGACGGACTTATTAACGATGCGATGAGTGAAGACCAGATGAAGGAGTGCCTCGGCGAGGAACTTGGGAAGGCATATGCCGACGCATTCGACGCCGAGCCCTACCTCAACGGCAAGACGAAGTTCGAGGTGCTCGCGACGCAGCACCTCGCCGCGAAACGCTCCATGAGCCAAATCCTTCCGATACTTTCTAGCATCTTCGAGAACCAAGCCTTGCTCCAGAATCTCCACCAAGCAGGTAAGACCATAGACGTGGTCGAGCTTGTCTCTATGTGGTGCGAGCTAAGCGAGTTTACCAACAGGTATCAGTTGGTTCGTGACCTTAACGAGAAAGAGAAAGCCTTTATGCAGCAACAGGCGGCGCAGGCTGGACAGGCTGCGGCAGGGAAACAGATGACGATTGATGATAACAAGGCTCGCAATACCAGCGACATTAATTACGAACAAAACGATAGCAAAGCAGTACAAATTGCGTTACGCCACAGCCTCGAAAAAGCTGTGGAACCTGAGCTTCAGGGAGGCGAGCCGGGAGGGAGGTATGCCGCCGAGCAGGGGTAGGTATTCTCTGAAAGTGAGTATTAACCGGTATGAACAAAGATACCGGTATAGGCAAGAGATGTCCGAAATGTGGCCGAGACGATGTGCCGTTCTACCATTCTAACAGGGCGGATGGTTTTCAGGGTCACTGCAAAGCCTGCAAAGATGTCGTGTCCAAGAGATATCAGCGGGAGCATCCTGAATGCAAGGCTAGGCAATGGAAGAAAGGGAAGGCTAAGCGTGAAGCTGACCCGGTGATGATGGCTGAGTGGAAAGAGTCCCGTCGTTGGATATGGTTCAAGCACCGTTACAACATCACCAAGGAGCAATGGGACATTAGGTTTGAATCTCAGGGTCGTCGGTGTGCTAATCCCGGATGCAGGACAGATGACCCCGGAAACGGTGGATGGCATATCGACCACGACCATCGGTGCTGTTCCGGTTATAGGTGCTGTGGGAAGTGCAAAAGGGGAATACTTTGCCAGCGTTGCAACCAAGCTTTGGGGCTTCTGGATGACGGCGCAGAAAAGATTAGAGGTCTAGCAGACTATGTTGAGTTGGTTACAGGGAATTTTCAAGCCGCAGCCCTTGCCGCCTGAGCCCAAGCCCGAGCTTCCCGTCGATTTCTCATCCGACATAAAACTCACCGATCAGGACCGCGAGGACCTCCTCGCCATCGTGGATGATCCGGGTTACCAGGTCGTCCTAAAGATCATGAAGGGCACTTGTCGGGGGTTCACGGACGCCCTACTCAATTCTGATCCCGCCGACGACAAGGCCGTCCTGAGCGCCCACGTGATAGCGCAGTCAAGCTGGCTGTTCCTGGATTCCGTCACCAAATTAGTGGCGGCTCAGGTGGAAGTCGCCATGGACGATCAGCGTGCGATAGAACAGCGGCTCAGCGATCTAGGCAGGAGCGATTTCCTGCCCATAGACAAGCCCAAGGTGGAGTGGGAGGAACCGACCACTCCGCTGGAAGCGATGGGAATTCAGTAATAGAGAGAATGAGCCGTCCGACGATAGGTGAGAAAAAACTGAGTGGCCGGGAAATTAGCCAGCGTTATTGGAACGGCGTGAAGGCTGACCCTGTCAGACATGCAGACTACTTAAAGCGTAGAAGGGCATACGATTGCCGTCCAAATCGAAAGCGTAGCAAGGCAGAAATTCAAAGGCGAACGCTTAAACATAGGTTTGGGCTTACTCCGCAACAGAAGGACGCCTTGCTTCTTGCCCAAGGTGGACGATGCGCAGTTTGTCGGACGAATGATCCCCGTGGTTATGGGTGGTGCATTGACCACGACCACCGATGCTGCCCCGGAAAGAAGACTTGTGGCAAGTGTATCCGTGGAATCCTGTGCCACGACTGCAACGTGATGCTTGGATTTGCAGGGGATAGCCCCACTCGCTTGATACAGGCGGTGGAATACTTGGAAAGTAGAGGTAAGGTAAATGCCTGACCCCCTTGACGTAACGCTCGGACTGGCATCGATACCATCGACGCCGGACATCGGAAACCAGCAGCCAGCAGACCCAGGGAGATCACCTGGAGCGCCACGGGCAGCGGTATTGCCGCCTGAGAAAGAGAAGAAGCCCGAGACCCCTACGGAGAAGAAGCCGGAGACTCCTCTACCGACCCCTCTTATAGACGTGACGGAGGAATATCAGACCGAAGATGAGGACGGGAATCCCATCGGCACCCCCACCAAGGTCGTGGGGCACGGGAAGACGGAGATCGAGGCGGAGCGGGACCTCCGTGCGAAACTCAAGGCTGTCCACCAGGCCGCCGTGCGCAAGATGGCGGACTGGAAGAAGAAATTCAGGACTTTCGACGAGTCCAAGCCTTCTCCGACCTTCGAGCCGATCACTTTGAGCGCCGAGGAGAAGTTCAGGCTCAACCGCGAGCTGTCGAACCCCGAGACTATGGAATCCGCCCTGGACCAGCTTTTGCAGGCACGCCTGGGCGTTTCTCCCGAGGATTATCGCAAGAAATTGAGGGACGAAGCGCTCAATTTGCAGGTGGCGAGCGGATCAAGAGAAACTACGCAATTCGTAGACGAGCACCCTGAGTTCCCGATGGGACCGGAATCCAGGAAGGCTATGGAGACCGCTTTTGCGGCCAAGTCCAAGGAAAGAGAGGATGCCGGTAAGGCTCCCCTTGAGTGGACTGCCCATAACCTGGAATTGATCTTCGAGGAGTTGGCGGAGAGTGGCCAAATAGCCCCCATCCCACCGACTCAACAGGAGGTAGTGACCGTTAAGACTCCTGTGGAAACTGACGAATCGGATAATACCGAGGAGTTGGGGACCAAAATAAGGCCACGCGGGTCTAGGCACTCCGCCTTATCACCTGAGCATAGTTCCGTTCCTTCGGGGGCGGGAGCCCAGCCGACAAGCGACGAGACCTTCCTCGCAGAAGTACAGAACATGACTACCTCTGCATTGCGAACCAGGATTCGAACGGATCAGAAATTCCGCCAGCGTCTTGATAGCATAAAGCGGTAGCCTAAGGGGCTATTCACCATGAGTTACACACCAACCAGTGGACTGAGCACCAACCTGCCTCAGACCGCCGCGGTCTACTACGACCGCAACTTCATTGGGTAAAGTCGGTGAAGTCTAAACCTTCTCTGATTGACTCGAACGCTGAAATGCCAACGAGGCGGAACCCGAAAGGGACCGTGAGAGACTAAGCGAGAAGGCGGTCGAAAGACCGATGCAATAGTCCGAACATTCCGGGAATAGAAACCGGAAGAGACCAACAGAAATGGTTGGTCCCGCCGAAAGGCGAGTAACAAAGTGCGACAACCTCAAGATGGAGCTTCCGTGGTATCGTTGCGTCGAACGCAGGGAACTTCCACCGCAGTCCGGATCGACCCATCGCTTGTACATGTATGCCGCAGGTCTGGGCATCGGTCAGGCAGCGGGCAGCGTACCGGCGGACCTCACCATCGGAAATGGCGAGCAGTTCACTTCCAACCAGACGACCTTCTCCACCTCGCAGGCGAGTGAAGGCACGGTAGGCACGGGGTTGATCCCTTGCGTATTAACTGATTACGCAGTAATTGGACAGTACTGCGACTTTTGCGGAGTATCGGACTACGCACTGGCCGTCGCGATCGACCCGGCGCTCGAGAACCTTGAACGCGAAATGGCCTATCGGCTTGCCGGGACCATCTCCAGTCTCGTGCGTACCCAGGCGAACGCAGCGGGCGTGATCGACGCATCCGTCTATTCCGGCAGCAAGACGACCGGCACCGTCCTCACCATCGCCGATCCGATCAAGGCCGTGCAGGAGTTGAGGCAGCGGTCGGTCGCACCTTTCACCGAGAACAAGTTCGTCGGTGTCATAACCCCCCTGTCGGTCGGGGACATCCTCGTCAGCACGGGCTACAACAGCCTCGTGGACATCTACAAGCACACCAAGGAAGGGCTCGACAAGCTGCTCGAACTTCCTGGCGGGAACGGCAAGGACGATGACGTCCAGGTTCTCGACTTCAGCGGGTTCAAGTTCTACGAGAGCCCGTATTGCACCGAGACCGCCTCTTACCAGAGCGGTGCTGCGACCGCTTACCGGACGACCCTGTTCGGTCACCAGGCTGTCATCGGAATCTCCCTCGGAGTCAAGGAGAACAGCCAGATCGGTGACGGCGAGTGGTCCAACATGAAGCTCTGGCTCATGAAGCCGGAGGGACCGTCGGTAGCCGACCCGACGCACGTCGTGGGAGGGTTCACTTCCTACAACGTGAAAATGGTCGATACCCTGCCGCCTGACCTCGTCATGCGTCTCCGCTACATCGACGCCACCAGCGGCCTGAGTTAAGAAGC
>PMYF01000143.1:0-935 GCA_003171295.1 Acidobacteriota bacterium
CCCGCCCACTGGGTAAGTAGCTGATTGTCGGCTGGTCCTCTCAGACAGGGTGTAGTTCATTTTCCGGGTATTCAGGCTGCCGTTGAGAGCCAGTAGGTATCCCATTGGTCGCTGTAATCCAGACATCGCAGGGCGCCGATGCGTTCGGCCCGGCGGACGCGCCAGCGGGCGGAGTTGGCCTTGAGCCGCGCGCCGATCATATTCTTGCAGGCGCCTTCGATCAGACCGCTGCCGATGGGCAGGCCTTCCTGGAACCGGTCCCGATACCACATGCTGTCGCGGTTGTCCTCCAGGTAGCCCAAGAGGCCATCCATCGCCGATTGTTTTTCGGGAGCCAGCGTCAGACGTTGCTCCCGGAGTCGTTCGATCAGGGCCGGCCCGTTGTGGGCCAGTTGATACAGCACCTGGTCATCGGCCCAGGCCCGCGCTTCGGGACCCTGCCCCAACAGCGCCTTGCCGCAGTCATGCAGGTGCTCGCTGTTGTGGTAGATGTCCAGGCACCACTGGGACTGCGAAGGGAATCGTTTGGCCGATTCGCTCCAGATCCATTTGGCGCCGTCGCCCAGCACGCTCAACGCCGTCTCCTGCAGCCCCAGATGCGTAGTGAACCACTGCCAGCTTGCCCCGATGACATGGGACTTGGCGATCGCGCAGATCGCCAGCCGGACCGTTGGCTCATGGAGCACCCGCTGATCCCAGTGTTCGGGCACGCAGGGAAGGCAGGCCTCGCGCTTGGCCCACACGCTGATCCGCATCTCCCGCCACCCATCGACCGTGTTGATCTTCACCCCGTCGGTGCTGAATTCCACCAGCCCCCCAGCGGCGGTAAACGCCTGCGCAGGCTGGGGCGCTTCCCGCATCCACTTTTGCACCTCGATCCCCTCCTCCTGGCAGACCCGCTCGATCGTGTCGTCGCTCACCCGCACATGGCAAAA
>PMYF01000143.1:1061-2640 GCA_003171295.1 Acidobacteriota bacterium
CTCATCATCTTCAGCAGATGTTCCCGCCCCTTGTCATGAATCACCGATTCCAGCACGCTCATGCCCTGCCCCATCGGAGCCGCCACCGCCGCATCCTTGAGCGCCCGCAACGTTATCACCGCCTGTTCCGCCACCAGCCGTTCTTCGGACGTCATGTCCTTCCATTCCATAGCAGTCACTCCTTGACTCAAAAACAACCGGAACACACCGGCAAATGCAAAATCATGATAATCCGTACCCGGATTAGTACTACAACGCTACGACAGCGGCCAATAACAGGTGCGGAGGCTTCGGAGATTCAGCCCGATGGCATGCAGACGGCGGATTGTTCGTTTGCGGTGACCGCGGGCCGCCTTGAGGCGGCGTTGCTGTGTGACCTGGATTTGCTGGTGGATCACCTCGGCCGACTTCCGCGAACAGCGGCCCCCACGAATCCACAGCGGAACCAACTGGGCCGTCGCAGTGCAAACCTGGCAGACCGTCAGGCCTGGATTTTTCCCCCCGATGCTCCTGATGGAACTCGGCCAGGAACTGATAGCTCACACAACTCAGGATCAAGTGCCGCCGGAGGGACAGATACTTGCGGACCTCGAAGTGATTCATCCCCAGTTCCCCCTTGCCGTCCTCGAACATCCGCTCGATCTTCCAGCGCGAGAAGGCCACCAGCAGCAAGGTCTCCGTGGGCGTGTCC
The DNA here is from genome assembly GCA_003171295.1 of Acidobacteriota bacterium. Taxonomy (GTDB): domain Bacteria; phylum Acidobacteriota; class Terriglobia; order UBA7540; family UBA7540; genus Bog-366. Next base: position 1,753 of record PMYF01000143.1, read on the forward strand.
TGCGGGGCGTTGCTCAGGAAGTACTTGACCTCTTCGGGATGCAGCACGTTGCGGGCCACCAGCAGGATATGCGGGGCCGTGGGCAGGCCATTCTCGTCTTCCAGCCACACCCGTATTCGCCGAACCTGCCACACCATCGGCCCCTTGCTCCCGTCTTTGACCCGGTAGTTCTGTCCCTCGTCGCGGCGGAACATCGGCGAATAGGTCGCGACGTTTCGCACTTCCACCGTGGGGTTGTTCTTGACCTTCAGCCGCGGCAGCTTGCGCGGCCGGCCTGGATGTGCCTCGGCCTGCTCGTGCGCGCGGTAGAGCACCTCCGGCGGCCGCGTCCAGACCCGGAAGCTCTTGGGAATCTCCGCCACGTAGTTCTGCCCCCGTCGGTCCAACTCCCGCAGGAACGGTGGCTTGCCGCCGTAGCCTTCGTCAAAGGTCAGCCAGGCGAAGCGCACCCCGTTGCCCCGCGCCCGGTCCAACTGCTCCACCCCGATCTGCCACTTGGAACGGTACACCACCGTGTCGGGAATGCCCGCATCCCGGCAACGCTCCCGGTCCGCGCCCCAGGTATCCTTGGGCAGGTACAGTTCCCCGTCCAGAAGCGTGTGAAACTCCGGCGTGGCATACCCCAAATGCACACTTACCACGCAGTTCTCCTGCTTGCCCACTGCCCCGCAATGCTGCCGCTGCACGCCGGCGGTTTGATCCCCCTTCTTGACGAAACTGGTCTCGTCAATGATGCCCACGCTATGCGGATGTCCGTGCCGCTGGGCCACCCGCTGCTGCAAACGGTCCCGCATCGCCGACTCGTCCCAGCGATACAGCCCCAGAAACTCCTGCAACGTCCGCGGCGGCGTGCCCGAGGCGTCAGCCATCGGCTCGATGCTCTTACGC
>PMYF01000158.1:0-989 GCA_003171295.1 Acidobacteriota bacterium
TTGACGATGAATAGTTCCGTAATTGGGTCCTGTCGCACAGAGGCGCCAATCTCACGCAGCCTGGTCACAAGCGTTTCGCAGTGCTCGGCGTGCGCCTCGCGCAACTTCCTGTTCATCTCAATGAAAGCGAAATCCCGTTCTGGTGTAAAGCCCACAAGCGTGTACGCTCGTGCCAGCGAACTGAATCGAGACCGATATGCGCTGCTGGACGGCATTCCTTCCGATTCGTCAATCAAAACGCCTGACAGAGTGCCATAGCGTGTAAACAGGTTCCGCAATTGTTCCAGCATTTCGTCATCCGTATAATGCTTCGAACGGGCCTGGATGATCTGCTGTGCGCGGCTGAAGAGATCTGGCGCGACAACAGCCTCAAAGGCAGCCTCCTTGCGAATCCACATTCCGGGTGGATTTGCGATGCGTCTTTTCTTCAGCTTGAATGACTTGCGGTTGTATACGTTCATGCCGGCGTACTTTGGGTTGGTCAGTAACTGGTGGACAGTGCCGCGTGTCCATTTCCTCAGCAGGTCAGTTCGCAGGCCGCGATCATTGAGCGCTTGTGCAATCTGCACTTCAGTTCGTTCCTCTTGCGTGAAGGCTTCGAATATCTCTCTGACCACCTGAAGTTCATCGGCTGGGCCTGGGACAAGAATGACTCGATCTGTCTGGATGCTTTTCTGCTGGCCACGGGAAAGTATCTCCTTGGGAGTTCCGTCCATGGCTACCAATTGTCGCCGCAAACCGTATCCAGCCGGACCACCCTGCCGGTATCCCAACTCAATCAAACGGCACTGCCCGGCAAAAACTTTCACTGAAAGTTCTCGGCTGTATTCTCCAGCCATCGTCCGCTTGACACTTTTGATAAGATTCGAGATCGGACTGCCGTCGTTCTCAAACTGCTCTGCGCAGTAGTGAACATTTACTCCCGCTCTCCGGCAGATGTACTCGTGGTAAGCACTCTCGTCTACATCTTGAAACCGGCCCCAGCGGCT
>PMYF01000158.1:1010-3465 GCA_003171295.1 Acidobacteriota bacterium
GTGAGTCCACTTTTGCCGGAATCGACGTGTGTTACCACAATCTCCATGCCATGCTGCTCCGCGTAGCGGGCGATGGCATCCGACTGATTCTCAGTGGAATACTGCTGATGCTCCGTTGACATACGCACGTATTGCGCGGCACGTATCGGCTTCCGAACGGATTTGGGATGTTGCTGATCCATGAAAAGACCACCTGTCGGCGCGCAACGTTTTGGCCTGTCCGAGTCCTTTGAGCTGGATACTCATGGGAATGCAATATACACGAAGAACATGAACCTAGCGCTTCATCGATTGAAATATCTGTTATGTCGTTAGGAATGATGCGGTTATATGCTCCGTGTAGTTTGGGAGTAGAACGTAAAGGTAGGCCAGAGTGAGCTACCTGCCGCCTCTTTCCTGCTGCCGTTGGCGCGGGTTGGCCAGACGTTGTAGAAGGCGCAGAGCGTGTTGCATCTCCGCGTCCGTGAACTGGACTGAGATGTCGTGTTTCGCCGCAGTCTTAGCGACCATCCGCTTCCACTCCATTGTGCCGGTACACGCAATACGCGATCCGTATTTGTTAATGGCCATCTCCAATCCGAAGAGGACAGCGGCCTCATCCTGGTCGAGCACGGTGACAATACGCCCTCGGTCGATGACGGAGACCTTCCCATTGAGCGTGTACGAAACATCGCCGGTCTTGCGGTCAATTTTCCAGACGCGTGTGGCGGCGATCTGATTGGCGAGCACCTGCTGCTCCTGTTGGGCTGCAAGCCGCTGTTGCGCGAGGTCGGCCCAGTCGGTGCTGCCGTCAGGATCGGGCGGTGGGCCAATGTGCAGCCGATTTACTTCCAGCCTTGCATCGAGCCGCCGCTGATTGCGTTGATCTGCATAACGCCATCCTCGAAGCTGTGCGGCCGCTCGTGTGTCTCCCTGGTCTGCCCTGTCCGCAACCCAAAGGCGGAGATTTTTCGGAAATGCCTCCTGTCGTCTCTTTTTAATGGACTGTTTTAGCGCGCATACTTCGAGAACGGATTGCGCCGCAGCCTGGGAAAGCAGGACTTTCTTGTCCGGCCATGACAATGCGGATGCGCGAATCTCTTTCTTCTGTTGTCGCAAAACCTCTCGAAGGTATTGCGCGCCTTCCCTTCCGTCTATTGTGAAGACTTTGCATACTTCCCGTTGCCGATTGCGATACAGGTTATATTCACTCATCAAAGAGGAGCGGTCAGCCCGTCGTTGCGATTTACGTTCTTCTCTCTGTGCGGCATTACGTTCGCTATGTTGAGCCAGATGTGGTGCGGAATGTTGAATGGATGTTGAGGCTGGTGTCCAAGGGCCCAGGACGGATTCTGTGGTCTGACGATTGACCTTCCCGGCGAAGTTGTTGCGGAATACGTCAGATGCTTTCACGCGAATGTTGTGGTCAACAGCAAGAACCGTATATCCGCCCGATTCCCCGCTTTCAATGCGAAGATGATATTTTGCAAGAAATGTATGAAGGGCTTCCCATCGGACATTCTGGCGAGTTAGCAGCGTTCGTACAAGCGGAGCAACTTCTCGACGCATGTAAGTTTGCAAGGACTCTTCATCGTGATAATGTTCGTATTTTGCCGCCGCACCTGTCGGCTGTTGTCGAACAGTACGAAGCGCGTTACGTTCGGAGCGTGATGTGCGTACTGCTTGCTTTGATTCCTCATCCCAACGTGTCGGACCCGGCGTATGTGCCCATCCATATTTCGCTTCGAGGAAGCGCGCTGCGGCATCGAGCGTCAGCCAGTTCCGATAAGGTGTATGCGCTTTGAAGGTCTCGGGATGAACCTTGTTCACCATGATGTGGATGTGAAAGTGCTTCTTGTCGTCGTGCGCGATAATCATGAATTGATGGTCCCGGTATCCAAGCGCTTTCAATGTGTGCAACGCGCAGTCAATCCATTGTGGACGAGTCGGACGTTCTCCTGGAGGCCATGACAGTTCATAGTGGCAGAGCGCATCCTTGCAGCGTGGGTTCAAGAATGCAATCCCCTCCATTTGAACTGACACCGTGTCCAAACCGGCAAGGTTGTCCGACAACACAACGTCCCCTCGCAAAAGAGGTTCGCCGGTGTCGGCGTCGCGTTCCTCTGTTAGGTACTTGAGTAGTCGCTTGAAGCTGCCGGAGCGTTGCCGATCGGGTTGAACTTTGGCGATCATGTTCACTCCGCGGTTCTCTTATTGAATGTGGCGAGTGCCGTGTGCAGTTCCGATAGCACTGAGTTGAGCTCCCGGCGCAGTTCCTCCTCGTTGGGAAGGTTCTTTATCTCGCTCAGCAGATGCTTTTGTAATCCGAAGAGTTTGCTGAGTTCAGCGGCGACCTCCCGGCTTACTCGGGAGCGTATTGGCCGGTTGAGAGCGCATTTACGAATGTATTCGCTGACCGTTAGGCCGGCGAGATGAGCCTGTAGGCGAATGATTTCCTTCTCTTGGGACAAGAGTT
>PMYF01000764.1 GCA_003171295.1 Acidobacteriota bacterium
TTCCTGCTGGTGGGATGGGGAATCTCGCCAGCGCTTGCCGCGGGCAACACGGTGGTCATCAAACCCGCCGAAGATACCCCTCTCTCCACGATTTACCTCGCGCGTCTTGTGCAGGAGGCGGGCATTCCCGGCGGGGTCATCAATATCGTACCGGGTCTGGGCGAAACCACGGGCGCAGCTTTGGCCCGGCATCCGGGTCTGAACCGAATGTCATTCACCGGCTCTCCGGAAGTGGGGCGGATGGTGGCCGAGGCCTGCGGCCGGAATCTTGTTCCCGTCAAACTTGAACTGGGTGGCAAGGGGGCGGCGGTCATCTTCGACGATGTGGATGTCAAATCCACCGTGGACAAGTTGGTTGGCGCCGTGACCCTTAACACCGGGCAGGTCTGCTGCACGGCGACTCGCTGGCTGGTTCAGGAGAAGATCTACGATGAATTCGCCCAGCGCGCCATCGAGCGAATGAAGGCTGTGCGGATAGGGTATTGGAATGACCCGCAGGCGGAAATGGGCCCGCTGGTCAGCGCCAAGCAGGTAGCTCGCGTGCTCGGGTACCTCGACCGCGGCCGCCAGGAAGGTGCGGATCTGCTGCTCGCAGGCGGCAAGGCGGCCATCTCCGGTAAGGAATCTGGATTCTACGTCAAGCCCGCGCTTCTGGCCGGCTCTCCCGATAATGTCGCTGCCCGGGAAGAAATCTTCGGCCCGGTTTCCTTCCTGCTAAGGTTTCGCACCGAAGAGGAGGCAGCCGATTTGGTCAACCGCTCGCCCTACGGACTGGCCAACAGTGTTTGGACGCAAGATCTAACCCGCGCCAACCGTGTCGCGGAGGAACTGGTGGCCGGAAGTAGCTGGATCAACAGCCACAACGTCTTCGTGCACGGGGTTCCCTATGCCGGTGTCAACCTGAGCGGCATGGGAGGCGGAGTCTTGGGACCCAACACCTATTTCGACTACCTGCGCGAGCAGTCCGTCGTCCGCCCTTTGTAGGTGAGACGCGGTACTCCGCTGGCCCATCCTTCCGGAATCGCCGCCGTCTGATTTTTGCGGGCCCGCGCAGGATCTTCGCTCCCGGCATGGAAGAACGTAGGCATTCCCCCNNTTCAAAACCTTCATTTGTGAAGTATTTCAGCAGAAACCGCCTCCCCCATCGAATCTTCCACCGAGGGTTCGATTATTTCCGGCAGGGACGAACGGCACGGCAAGGGACACCATGTACGCCATTGAGTGAGAAGCGCTTAGAATCTTGTCGATATAACACTTGACAATCCCCCAGCAATGAGCGAAAAGTGGACCCCAAGGAGCAGGCAGGTTGCTTCAGACCTGCAATAATTCTGACCGCTCCAACCCCAAGGGAGGTAAATCATGAACAGTCGGCTTCTCCGATCGGCACGAATCGACCGCCTATGCCCAGGGGGATTATTGGTTGAGGGAAGCAAGGGATTCGTACTCCTTGCGTTTTCACTCTTGTTTCTATCCAGCGCCGTTTGGGCGCAAGACACTGCCACGATCGTGGGCACGGTCTCGGACTCGAGCAACGCAGTCATCCCGGCCGCCAAAGTTACGGTGGCCAATCCTGACAAAGGTTTCACCCGCCAACTGGCTTCGAATGCCGCGGGCGAGTACACCGCCGCCAAGATCCCGATTGGAACTTATGTGGTCACCGCCCAGGCTTCGGGCTTTGAGAAGTCCGTGCGCACCGGCGTTACGCTTTCGGTCGGTCAGACCCAGCGCGTGGACTTGCAGATGACCGTCGGCCAGATGACTCAGGAGGTCACGGTTACCGGAAACCTCCCGAAAGTCGAAACGGAAACAGCCGCCATCTCGGATGTCGTAACCGGCGGCCAGATCCAGAACCTCCAACTTAACGGACGAAACTTCGAGCAGCTTGTGACACTGATTCCCGGTGCAGTGGCGGACAACGGCTTGAACGCTAGCCGCGTTGGGATCGGCGTCTCCAACATGGCCATCGCCGTGAACGGCAACCGGACGACGTTCAACAACTGGGAACTCGATGGAGGAAACTTTGTTGACGAAACCTCCAATGGCGCCACCGGAGTCAACCCGAACCTGGATACCATCGCCGAGTTTCGCGTCTCGACTTCTAACTACGGCGCGGACATTGGCAAGCATGCCGGGGCGAACATCGAGCTCGTCACCAAATCCGGAACCAAGGACTTTCACGGTGACGCTTTTGAGTTTGTGCGAAACGATACCTTCGACGCCAATTCCTGGTTTCTCAACCAGCAGATTGCTCCGCCCGGCGGCAACGCGCCGAAAGCACCTCTGAAGTGGAACGATTACGGGTACACCTTCGGCGGACCTTTCTATATTCCCGGCCATTACAACACGAGCAAGTCGAAAACCTTCTTTTTCTGGTCCGAGAATTGGAAGACCTATCGTGAAGCGCAATCGGCCCTTACTGCAAGCGTTCCCTCGGCGCGCCTGAGGCAGGGTGACTTCAGCGAGTGCGACTTCAACTCCGCGAACTACAACCCACTCATTGCGGGGACGGACCCTGCTAACCCAAGATGTGTCCTTCCGGTGAATCCGGTCACGGGCTTGGTTTATCCGGGTAATCAAGTGCCGGTCGATCCCAATGCCAAGGCCATGCTCAACGGCCTTGTTCCTCTTCCCAACAATGGCGTGATCGGCTGGGTGGCTGCGAACAGTCTTCCCACCAACTGGCGGGAGGAGCAAATCCGAGTGGACCAGAACATCAATGAGAAAATGACGATGTTCGTGCGGTTCACCAATGATGCCTGGAATCAGATCCAGACGGGAAGTCTGTGGAGCAACGGGGCCAGCTATGACTCGGTCAACTCCCAGATCATTGGCCCCGGCAAGAGCGCGGTTGTACATATCACAAACAACTTTCGCCCCAACTTGTTGAACGAGTTCGTGATGTCCCTTGAGGCGAACCACGTCATCATCGCGCCCTTGGTGGGCGCCTCATCCCCGGCCAAGTCGATCGACCGGCCCTCGGACTTCTCAGTTAGCCGCATCTTCTCTCAGAACACCAACCCACTGCTTCCGGGGATCAGTGTGAACGGAGGCGAACCGTTTGGGTTTACGATGGACACGGGGTGGGCCCCCTGGGGCAACTTCATTCACCACCTAGCTTTGAAGGACAACATCGTTTGGACGCACGGAACCCACTCCCTGAAGTTCGGTCCGTACGTGCAACGCATCCGCGCCGGCTCTCCGTGGGGTCAAGTAGATTCCCAAGGCTACATGAACTTTAGTGGGGGTGGCTGGCCCGGCTCGACAGGCAACGCTCTGGCCGATATGTTTGCCGGCCGCATCCAGTCATATACGGAGGGGTCCGTTGCGGCCAATGGCGTTCCACTCGGTGGCGAAGGCTGGTACCGCCCGCAGCAATGGGAATGGGAGGCCTATGCCCAGGACGACTGGAAGGTAACCCGTCGGCTGACCCTGAACCTCGGGGTTCGGTATTATTACTTCCAGCCCTGGGGTGACACCTCCAATCCCATCATGTCGTCGAACTTCATTCCCAGCCAGTACGACCCGACCAAGGAAGCGCAGCTCGATGCGAATGGAGACCTCATTCCCGGCACGGGCCATACTTACCAAACCTTCGGGAATGGGCTGGTGCAATGCGGCACAGGCGGAATCTCCAGGGCCTGCCAGAATTCCACGCATGGCACCTTGGGCCCACGGTTTGGCTTTGCCTATGATCCAACGGGTTCGGGTAAGACCGCCATCCGCGGGGGATATGGTCTCTACTACGAGCACGGCACGTTCAATGACACCTCGAACCGTGGCAACCCACCCAACATGCTGAATCCCACGGGTATTGACCTGGTGGGATACCAAAGCATCGTCGCCAATGGGCCTCTGCCTCCGGGCAGTCTGGCTGGCGCATTGGTTCCCTCCGGGAAGTGGGCAGGGATACAGCAGTTCAGCCTGGGAGTTCAGCACGAGTTCCGAGGGAACAACCTGCTGGGCGTGAGCTACGTGGGCAACCTCAGCCGACATCTGGCGAGTTCACAAAACCTCAATCAGGTGCCGCTGGGGTCGACCACCAAGAACGTACCGTCACTTGCCAACTTTGTGGGGACGGATTCCTACGATCCCAGTAACACCACGCCCATGTGCGACGCGGCGGGGAATTGCGATGTGCAGCGGATGCTGATCAACAACCAGGTGCCCTCTTGGTTCTTTGGAACTTACCGCGGTTACACCTCGATTCCTCTTCTGGAAAACACGTTCGTCTCGAGTTACAACTCATTGCAGGTGAATTACCGGCACGCTATGGGCCACGGGCTCACCTTCCAGACGGTTTACACCTGGTCGCACGCCATCGACACCAACACGGTAGGTGTGGATGAAGACTCGAATCCCACTCGTTTCCGTGCTACGGCCAGTACTAACCGCACAAACGTGGTGGTAATGAACTACGTCTATGAGCTGCCGTTCTTCAAGAATAGTTCCAGTGCTTTCGTGAAAGGCGGGCTGGGTGGTTGGAAGATCAGTGGCATCACCAGCTTCTTTTCCGGTGAGCCGATTGACTTCAATTGCGGGATCACTGGACTGAGTTCCGGCATCGGTCAGTCCGTACGCTGCAACACTCTCGGACCACTCAAAATCAACAAGGGGGTGGTCAACGATCCACAGTTTGGACCTGTTCCAAGTTGGTTCAACCCAAGTGCCATCGGCCAGATCACTCTGCCGCAGCTCCAGGCCAATGGAGAGCCCGGCATGTTCGGATATATGGGACGCAACGTCTTGACGGGCCCGGGTCGAAACAACTGGGACTTGGCTTTGCTGAAGGACTTTCGGTTGCCCTGGTTCTCTGACGAGCACTCGACCATCCAGTTCCGCTGGGAGACCTACAACACGTTCAACCATACCCAGTGGCAATACGTCAACGCGTTCTGCAGCGGAAGCACGCCGGCTGGCCAGCCTTGCACTGGCTCCAATAATGTCGGCAACAGTGAAGTGGCTGGCGCCTGGCCTTCGCGCGTGATGCAACTTGGCTTGAAATTTATATTCTAGTCAACCCGTTGTCCTAAAGCTGCCACACTCCGCCCGAATCCTGGGCGGACTGTCGGTCTAATGAGCTTATGGATTGCGCGGCGGCAGAATCTGCCTTACCATCTCCAGCCTGGAGTCCAGGACTAAATTGCAAACACGAATTTGGAGGCCACCTATGCTGCGTAGACTCGTGATGGCGGTTGCCCTGTATCTGGGGGCGGCCATGGGAGTCGCCTTCGGCGCGGGCCTCAAGGCCGGGGTTGCGAAAGTGGATATCACGCCACCGGCTGGCCTCGCGATGTATGGCTATTTCGATCGCACCCAACTTTCCACGGGCACGCTTGACCCTCTCTATGCACGGATTCTGGTCCTCGAAGTGGACGGGAAACGCCTGGCGTTGGTCACGCTCGATCTGGGCCGCACCTTTGGGGCCGCCTCTCTCGCCCGCTTGCGAGACCAACTGACCCAAACCAGCGGGATTTCATTCCTCCTCATCACCGCCTCGCACTCTCACGCCGGACCCAATATCCTGGACGAATATCCCCCCAACCACGTCCCCACCTGGGAGACCGCGGACCTCGCGAAGATTGCCCAGGGAGTGGAGGAAGCTCGCCAACACGAAGTGGAAGCTCAATTGGGGACAGGGTACGGCCATGTCTATATCGGTTACAACCGGCGCCGCGTCAATCCTGATGGTACCGTCACCATGTTCTGGCAGAACCCCGACAAGGTTCCGACGTCGCCCCTCGACCCCACGCTCGCGGTCCTGCGCATCGACACCATTGCCGGCAAGCCTCTGGCCATCCTGGTGAATTACGCGTGCCACCCTGTGGTCTTCGGTCCCGATAATCTCGAGTACTCCGCGGACTATGTCGGTGTGATGGCGAAGACCGTGGAACAGGCTGTGGGCGGCGCCATGGGGAGCTCGCCACTCTGCCTTTTCCTGCAGGGCGCGGACGGAGACATCAACCCTTACTATGCAACCACGCCTCGTTCGAATGACGCCGTGAAGAAACGTGACTGGACCGGCACACAGATCGGCCAGGAAGCGGCGCGCGTGGCCAAAGACATCCGAACTGATCCCGCTCCGGAACCCAGCCTGCAGTTCGCAGAGGATGCGATGACGTTCCCAGTGCGCTGGAACGCACAGAAATTCCGCAAGGGCATGCTTGCGACTTACGGCCCTAAAATCTATGAAGACCACGCTGACCTGCTGAACCAGGAATCCCCTCGCCGCGAGCTATCGCTGCCCGTGACCACGGTTCTTATCAATCAGAAGATTGCCCTGATGGGGATGCCGGGCGAACCCTTTGTGGATTTTCAAATCAACTGGCGTGCCCGCTGCCCCGTGCGCGACGCTTTCTTTGCCGGGTACGCGAACGGCTACCTTGATTATTTTCCTACGATTAAAGCAGCCGCGGAGGGCGGTTATGGCGCTGCGGACTCCGATACCTACATCGCCGTCGGAGCCGGCGAGCGCATGGTGAATCAGGCGCTGATGCGCGTTTACGAAATGCTCGGCCGGCTCGTCGATGCGCCCGAGGATTTCAAGAAGTAGTTTCGACTCATGTCGGGGCGCCATCGGTCGAGCGCCGCGGCGAACCGGCGCAACAAGCCGGTAGCGTCCTAATATGGTGGAGTGAGTTCCAGAAAGGGGGTCGGACCTTCAGGTCCGACAATAGCCAAGACTTCAAACAGGGCCTTTAGGCCCTGAAGCTTCAGGGGCTTAAAGCCCCCGACTGCGTGCGGCCCGATCATGTCGGAGCTGAAGCTCCGACCCCCTTCACAACTCCCTCAAGCGCACCTTTTCAAATTAGGACACTACCAACAAGTCCGCTTGCTATTCCCCGCCCCGCGACTATAATAGCGGCGGAAACACGCAATCGAAGGGTTTGTCATCCCCGTAGAACCGTCGCCGTCCGCCGGATGCCAGGTCAGGAAGGTGCCCCCATGAAAGAAGCCATCGCATTCAACCTGAACGGTCAGCAGGCCAATATCGAGGTTGACCCCAGCCGCTCGCTCCTCTGGGTCCTGCGCTACGACCTGGGACTGACCGGCGCCAAGTTTGGGTGCGGAGAAGGCCTCTGTGGGGCCTGCACCGTGATTATCGATCGCAAAGCCGTGCGCGCCTGCACGCTCGAGGTCAAGGAAGTGGCCGGTAAGCACCTTACCACCATCGAGGGTCTGGCCAGCAATGGAAAGCTGCACCCCGTGCAGAAGGCCTTCGTGGAGCATGATGCCCTGCAGTGCGGGTACTGCACTCCCGGGATGATCATGAACGTTTACGGCTTGCTGCTGAACAATCCGCACCCTTCGCGGAGCCAGATTATCAAGAGCATGGACGGCAACCTCTGCCGCTGTGGCGCCCAGCAACGAATCCTCGCCGCGATTGAGAGCGCCGCGCAACAGATGGNNCTGGCGGCGGACTTCTCCGAAATGCCCGCGGCATCCGCGCCGGGGCTTCCCCTCGACCGCCGGCAATTCCTCGAATTGCTGGGCGGCGGTATTCTTATTTCCGTGTCTTCACGGTCTCTCGAGGCCATCCCGCAGCGGGAAGGCGGGCGCGGTCCTGGTCAGCAACTGCCGGAGGATTTCAATGCCTTCCTGCGCATCGGCGAAGACGGCCGCGTGACCGGCTACACGGGCAAAATCGAAATGGGCCAGGGAATAATAACCTCGCTCTGTCAAATGCTGGCCGAGGAACTAAGCGTTCCGCTGGAATCCGTGCACATGGTGATGGGCGATACGGACCTCTGCCCCTGGGACATGGGCACCTTTGGCTCCATGTCCACGCGCTTTTTCGGCCCGGCGTTGCGCGCCGCCGCTGCCGAAGCCAGGGCGGTGCTCATTGAACTGGCCGCCGAGAAATTGCAGCTCGCAAAGGACAAGCTGCGGGCCCAGGCTGGCGTTGTTTATGAGGAAGGCGGACAGAAGAAAGTGACCTACGCCGCGCTTGCCAAGGGGCAGAAGATCCTGCGGCATGTAAAAGGCACGGCGGGGATAAGTCCGAGCCAATTCACCATTATCGGGAAGCCCATTCTAAGGAGTGATGCCCTCGAGAAGGTTACTGGCAAGGCCAAATTCACAGGTGACATCCGCGAACCAGGCATGTTGTATGCGCGCATCCTGAGGCCGCCGGCCCACGGTGCAAAAACCACGCACGTTGATGTTTCCGCTGCCCGAGCCATCCCCGGCGTCCAGGTGGTTCAAGAGGGCGACTTGGTGGCAGTCCTGCATGAGGTCCCGGACGTGGCGGACCGGGCCCTGGCCAGCCTCAAGGCTCAGTATGAACGGGCTGTTGCGAACGTGGATGACAAGACGATTTTCGATCACTTGCTCAAAATGGCGCCGAAGGGCGAGACGATTGCACAGGGAGGAAATCTCGCCGAAGGGCAGGGCGCGGCCAAGCAGATCACGGAGCAGACGTATCTGAACAGTTATGTGGCCCATGCCGCCATCGAGACGCACACCGCCCTGGCAAAAATCGAGGGGGGCAAAGTAACCCTCTGGGCCTCCACCCAGACACCTTTTGCGCTCAAGGAGGAGGCCGCAACCTTGCTGCGCGTCCCCCCGCAAAACGTGCGAGTGATCGTGCCCTTCGTGGGGGGCGGCTTTGGAGGCAAGAGCGCCAACCAACAGGCGCTGGAGGCCGCGCGCCTCGCCCAGCTCACCGGGAAGACGGTCCAGGTTGTGCGAACTCGCGCCGAGGAATTCTTCTATGACACGTTCCGCCCGGCCGCGGTCGTTAAGATCAAGGCGGGAATCACCGGCGCCGGGTTGATTGCTTTCTGGGATTATGGAGTCTATTTCGCGGGAGAAAGAGGCGCCCAACAATTTTACAACATTCCGCACCATCGAACCACCGCCTATAGCTCCGGCTGGAACGGCGGCCCCGGCGTCCATCCGTTTGCCACGGGAGCCTGGCGCGCGCCCAGCAACAATACAAATACCTTTGCCCGGGAGTCGCACATTGATTCCCTGGCCGTCGAGGCAGGCGCCGATCCCGTCGAGTTTCGATTGCGCAATTTGAAAGATGAGCGGATGCGGCGCGTCTTGCAGGCCGCGGCCGAGAAGTTCGGATGGACACCCGCGAAGGCGCCGAGTCGCCGCGGCTATGGCGTGGCGTGCGGCATTGATGCCGGCAGCTACGTCGCGCACATCGCCGAAATTGCGGTGGACAAGGCAAGCGGCCGCGCCCAGGTCAAGCGGGTGGTCTGCGCTCAGGACATGGGACTTTGCGTGAATCCCGAAGGCGCCAAAATGCAGGTTGAAGGCGCCATCACCATGGGCCTCGGTTATGCCCTCACCGAGGAGGTTCAATTCACGGGGGGTGAGATCCATAACCGCAACTTTGATTCGTATGAACTGCCCCGTTTTTCGTGGACGCCCGAAATCGAAACAGTCATCATCGACGCGCCCCAATCGCCCGCGCAAGGCGGGGGGGAGCCGGCCATCATCTGCATGGGCGGACTCCTGGCGAATGCAGTGTTCGACTCGACCGGCGCCCGGCTGCTTCAATTACCGATGACGCCCGAGCGGGTCAAAGCCGCGATCGCGAAGCTCTAGTGGCCATCCTGGCTGCGCCGGGCGGACCTTCACGGCATGACGCCCGGGATCCTACTGTTACGGCACTACTCAATTCATCTTTGCGAGGTGAACATGGCACAGAACGAACTCCCTAATTGCGATCGTCGATCATTCCTCAACAAGTCGCTGGCCGCCGGAGCGGCGGTTTCAGCGTTTACAATCCTCAAGCCCGAACTGCTTCGGGGCGCGGGAAAGGAACGCTTGAGGGCCGGACTGGTGGGCTGTGGCGGACGCGGCACTGGAGCAGCAGCGGACCTCCTCGCTGCCGATCCGCACGTCGAACTCGTGGCCATGGGAGACATCTTCGATGACCATCTGAAGGCCTCTCTGGCCAATTTGCGTGATCCCAAGTTTCTCGCGGAGGAGAGCCCGAAGAACGCCGCCGCCTTCAAAGGGCAGCCCCTGCCTGAACTGGTGGAATCAATTCGGAAGCGCATCACGGTTGATTCCGAGCATTGCTTCGTCGGGTTTGATGCCTACCGCAAGGTGATCGCCTCAGAAATTGATGTGGTGCTGCTTTGCACGCCTCCCGGCCATCGGCCCGTGCAGTTCGAAGCCGCCGTCAACGCCGGCAGGCACATCTTCACCGAGAAGCCCATCTCGACGGATGCGGTGGGAGCACGCCGATTCATTGCTGCTGCCCAGAAGGCTCGGGACATGAAGTTGACAGTGGTCGCCGGCACGCAGCGCCGCTCCCAAAGGGAGGACATCGAAACCGTGCAGAAGATCCATGACGGCGCCATCGGCAACGTCGTGGCCCTGAGCGCGAATTTTCTCAGCGGACCGGTTCTGCACGTTGACCACCGTGACCCCAGTTGGGGAGACATGGAGTGGCAGCACCGCGACTGGTACTCGTTCATCTGGATTTGTGGGGACCAGATGGTGGAGCAGCACATCCATACCATCGACTTCTGCAATTGGGTCATGGGCGCTCATCCCGTCAGCGTGGTGGCCTCCGGAGGAGTCGCATGGCGGCCACGTGAGGAACTGTACGGAAATATCTACGACCATCTCACCGCCGATTTCACCTACCCTAACGGCGTGCATATGCATAGCGCCTGCCGGCAATATCTCACGGGCGGCTATCGCAAGGTGTGGCTTACCGTGGTGGGTTCCAAGGGACCGAGCGATGGGGGGGACATGGGTTCGAAAGGCTTGGACCCGCAAGTTCAGGAGCACCGAAGACTGGTGGCCAGCATTCGCGGCGACAGTTCGTATACTAATGAAGGATTGCAGGTTGCTGAGAGCACGCTAACCTGCATCATGGCGCGCGAAGCAGCGTACTCCGGCCTGGAAATTACGTGGGACCAGATCATGGCCTCGCAACAGGACCTTCTACCCAAGGTGTTCGATTACAAACTGCGCATGGATGTGCCGCCCGTCCCGGTGCCCGGCCAGTACAAGTTCGTGTGATGACGGCCGCCCGGGTGGCTTGATAGCGCCGGGGCCGCCGGTGGCCGCAACCAAACATGGCGCGCGGTCTTGTAGGGCCGACCGCTCCGAACGGGGTGGCCCCGGCCCGGGCCGGCCCAAGGTGTGGCCCCACATTATTCTGGAGACAACCTCGCGCAAAGAAGGAGAATTTCTATGCCCGATTCAGATGCAAGCCCGCAAGACGCCTGGGAAAACCCCGTCAGGAAATCACTCCGCGAGGGAAATCCGGTATTTGGAGTCACGTTGACCGTGGCGAGCGCCGAGACCGCCGCACAGGCGGCGACGCTCGGGTTTGACTTCCTGTGGATCGAGATGGAGCACAGCCCCATCACCCTCGAAACCCTCCGCAACATGGTGTTGGCTACGCGCGGGCTCCCGGCCGTGCCTTTTGCCCGGGTTCCCGTCAACGAGATTTGGACGGCGAAGCGCGTGCTCGATGCTGGCGTATTGGGCGTTATGTTTCCTTTCACCAGCACGCCCGAGTTGGCTCGCCAGGCAGTGGCGGCGTGCAGATATCCGCCCCATGGCCGGCGCGGCTCCGGACCTGGCCTGGCATCCTTCCGTTGGCCGGCTCCGGAGGGCTACCATGACTTTGCCGACCGCAATGTCATGGTCGTGATTATTATCGAGGAAGCACGCGCCGTGGAGGAAATCGACGCCATCGCCGCCACCCCAGGCGTTGACGTCATCTTTGTGGGCACCAGCGACCTCTCATTCTCGCTGGGATGCCGAGGGCAACAGGATCATCCCAAGCTGGAAGCAGCCCTCGAAAAGATCGTGAAGGCCGGCAAGGCCCATGACAAGTTTCTAGGCCTGCCGACCGCAGATCCCGCCCTGATAAAGAAGCGGTTTGAGCAAGGCTTCCGATTCTTTCAGACCGCAACGGAGCTCGGCTTGATGGCCCGTGGGGCTCGGCAGCTTCTGGAACCGCTGGGCAAGGCACTCGTCGAACCCGCCAGGAAAAGTCTCTATTAGGCCGAATGCTGTGCACTTAATGGGTTTCAGGAAATCAATTCTCAAATCGTTCCTGGGTGACCCCCTCACCCGCCCTCGTACCTCGGGCACCCTCTCCCGCGAGGGGAGAGGGCTGGGTTCTCAAATCGATCCGCCCACTCCAATCTCTAGCCTACTCTCCACCTACTCATCAGCCCACTCCCCATCTTTTCTCCCGCCCTCTGCCCGGGCGGGAGAGGGTGGCCCGCGACCGGCGTTTTTACCAGCCGGAGCGGGACGGGTGA
>PMYF01000688.1:0-1034 GCA_003171295.1 Acidobacteriota bacterium
ACCTTCCAGGCGCTGACCTCAGACACGGATACGAGAGCCTCCATGAACCCTGAAAAACCCGACAACGAACTGGCGCAAGCAGCCAGCGCCTATCTGCGCTCCGCCGCGCACCAACCCGTCGAATGGCGCGAGTGGAGCGAGGCAGCCTTCGCGCAGGCGCGCCAGCAGGACAAGCCCATCCTGCTGGATATCGGCGCTGTCTGGTGCCACTGGTGCCACGTGATGGACCACGAAAGTTACGAGAACGCGGAGGTGGCGCGCCTCATCAACGACTTGTTCATCCCCGTGAAAGTCGATCGCGACGAGCGCCCTGATATCGACACGCGTTACCAGGCGGCGGTCAGTGCGCTGACGGGGCAGGGAGGTTGGCCGCTGACGGCGTTTCTTACTCCCGACGGTAAACCTTTCTATGGCGGCACTTATTTCCCGCCCGAAGACCACTCCGGCCGCCCGGGCATGAAGCGCCTGTTGGAAGCTGTGGCGCACAACTACCAGACCCACCGCGAGCAGATTCACGAGAGCGCGGCAAAGATTGCTGAAGCTCTGAGTAACCTGGAACGCTTTGAACAGGGCGCGGGCGAGGCCAACGAAGAGGTCGTGCAGGCCATTGTGGAGAGCATCAGCGGCAGGTTCGATGCGCAATATGGCGGATTCGGCGCCGCGCCCAAGTTCCCGCACCCCAGCGCGCTCGACCTGTTGCTCGACGCGTACCTCGAAACCCGCCAGGAGCGGCTGCTGACGGTCGTCACGACGACGCTCGAGTGCATGGGACGGGGCGGTGTTTACGACCAGATCGGCGGCGGCTTCCACCGCTACTCGGTGGACGAGCGCTGGATTGTTCCGCACTTCGAGAAGATGTCTTACGATAATGCCGGCCTGCTGGGCAATTATTTGCGCGCCTACCAGATCACCGGCAACGAATTCTTCCGGGAGATTGCCCTGGGGATTCTCTCCTTTGTAGAGAATGTGCTTTCCCATCCCGAGACGGGCTTTTACGCCAGCCAGGACGCCGACTCAAGCCTCGACGATGACGG
>PMYF01000688.1:1107-2250 GCA_003171295.1 Acidobacteriota bacterium
ATTCTGGGGCGCAGTAAAGAGAAATTGCTGAACGCGCGCTCCCGGCGCCCCACACCGTTTGTGGACAAGACGATCTACACGGGCTGGAACGCCATGATGATTTCAGCCCTGCTCGAAGCGCACCGCGTTCTGGACGAGGAGGGTGCGCGCGAACGTGCGCTGGCCACCCTCGACATGCTGGTGGCCAAAGCCTATGACCCCGCGAAAGGCATGTTCCACAGCCTGGCGGATGGCACGCCGCGCATTGAGGGCTTGCTTGAGGATCAGGTCTTGGTCATCGCCGCGCTGCTCGACGCTTTTGAGGTTACGGGAACGGGCTTTTACTTCCGCCGGGCGCTGGAGCTAATGGAAATCACCCTGCGCCGTTTCTGGGACGAGAAAGCCGGAGGGTTTTTCGACACCGCCCAGGATCTGGCCGACCGGCAGGGCAGTCTCGCGATGCCGCGCAAGCCGTTTCAGGATTCGCCAACGCCCGCGGGGAATGCGGCCGCCGCACTCGTGCTCGATCGCCTGGACGTCCTGGCAGACCGCGAGGATTTCGGCGAGAAGGCGGAAGCCACGCTCGCGCTCTTCGCCCCCAAGGCAGCACAGTACGGCCTGTTCGCGGCCACCTACGGTCTGGCGCTCGCCCAACACCTCCGCGCGCCGGTCGATGTCGTGGTGATAGGCCGCGCCGACGACGAGCACACCACGGAGCTGCTCCGCGCCGCCTACCAGGCGCCGCGCGCTGGAAAGCATGTTTTTGTTTTTGAGCCCGGGGTCGTGGAGGACCGTGACCTGCCCGCGGGACTCGCGGCCACCCTGCCGGCCCTGCCTTTCGACGGCGCGCCCCTGGCGCTGGTCTGTGAAGGCTCCACGTGCCGCCCGGCCGTCCAGACGCCCGCAGCCCTCCGGGAGTTGCTTGCTCCAAATCCGGCGTGATCCGGCGCCGCAACTTGCGCAAGCTGCGGCGCGGTTGTACACTGAATCCTCAGGGTCAATTCATCAGAAGGTGAGGTTTTTTATGGTGTCTCCAATTCGCGCCGATTGGGTGTCGAAGCGCACCGGTCCCATCGTGACGCAAATGCATTATGCTCGCCAGGGCATCGTTACGGAAGAGATGGAATTCGTGGCGAAGCGCGAAAGCCTGACTGCCGAGACCGT
>PMYF01000688.1:2268-8815 GCA_003171295.1 Acidobacteriota bacterium
AAGATCAACTCCAACATCGGCAACTCCTCCAGCGCCTCGAACATCGGCCAGGAACTCGAAAAGCTGCACATCTCGGTGCACTACGGTGCGGACACGGTGATGGACCTTTCGACCGGCGGCAACATTCACGACATCCGCGAAGCGATTCTGCGCGCCAGCCCCGTCCCCATCGGCACGGTGCCCATTTATGAAGGCTTGGCGCGCGTGGCAAAGGTGCGCGACCTGACCGCCCAAATCATGCTGGAAGTGATTGAAGAACAGGCAGCACAGGGCGTCGATTACATGACCATCCACGCCGGCGTGCTGCGCCAGCACATTCCGCTCACGCGCAAGCGCATCACGGGTATCGTCAGCCGTGGGGGCGCCATCCTGGCGCAGTGGTGTGTGGAGAACCAGCAGGAGAATTTCCTCTACACGCATTTCGAGGAAATCTGCAAGATCTTCCAGAAATACGACGTTTCCTTTTCGCTCGGCGACGGCTTGCGCCCCGGCTGCCTGGCCGACGCCAGCGACGAGGCGCAATTCGCGGAACTGAAGACGCTGGGCGAGCTCACCCAGAAGGCCTGGGAGTACGACGTGCAGGTGATGGTCGAAGGCCCCGGCCACATTCCCCTGGACCAGATCAAGCTGCAAGTGGACAAAGAAGTTGAGCTTTGCCATGCGGCGCCCTTCTACACGCTCGGCCCGCTGGTTACCGACATCGCTCCCGGCTACGACCACATCACCTCAGCCATCGGCGCGGCCATGATTGGCTGGTACGGCGCGGCCATGCTTTGCTACGTCACTCCCAAGGAACATCTGGGCCTTCCCAATAAAGATGATGTCCGCCAAGGTATAATTGCTTATAAGATTGCCGCCCATGCTGCGGACGTGGCCCGGCACCGCCCCGGCGCGCGCGATCGCGACGACGCGCTCAGCTACGCGCGCTTCCTCTTCGACTGGAACCGGCAGTTCCAGCTTTCGCTCGATCCGGAAACGGCGCGTTCCATGCACGACGAAACGCTGCACGACGAGTACTATAAGGAAGCCGCGTTTTGCTCCATGTGCGGCCCCAAGTTCTGCTCCATGAACACCACCCAGGTCATGGAAAAGCACCTGGGCATCGACCAGCACGAGCGCGAACAGAAATTCGTCGAGCTGCTGACTAAAGTCGAAAGATAGTCCGGCGGCTCCGAATCCCATCTTCAGCCTCAGCCGGAACTTTGATCGCTCCGAGTTCCGGGCTGTTGTCCGACCAGCATGGCAGAAACCGGCCCTGACCAGTATCTTCGCGAAGAATTCAACCGCTGGGCCGAAGCGGGCCGCGGCGAGGGGATGGAGGAACATCATGTTCCTATCGTCGAGCCCACCCTCGCGCTGATGGATTTACAACCCACCGACCGCGTCCTCGATGTGGGTTGCGGGACCGGCTGGCTGGCCCGGCGGCTCGCCGCGAGCGTGCCACGCGGGCAGGTCGTGGGCATCGATGTGTCCGATGAGATGATCCGGCGCGCCCAGCTTGCGAGTGCGGACATCCCCAACGTCAAATTCCTCGAGGGAAGCGCGGAGCAGATCCCGGCGCCGGACGATTCCTTCACCCAGGCCCTTTCCGTCGAATCGGCTTACTACTGGCCCAGCCCGGAGCGTGGCGTTGCCGAAATCTTCCGTGTGTTGTGCACGGGCGGCTCAGCCTGGATCCTGATCAACTACTACCGCGACAATCCTTACTGTCACCAGTGGGGCGCGCTTTACCTGATCCCTGCGCATTTGCGTTGGGCTGAAGAGTGGGTAAGTGTTTTCTGCCAGGCAGGATTTGTGGAAGTGACGCACAGGCGCATCCCGGATCTTTCAGCGACACCCGAAGTTTACACTGGGCAGTGGTTCCGCGACGCTGACCAGATGCGGCAATTCAAAGCTCAGGGCGCTTTATTGATCTCCGGTCGGAAGCCGCCCCGAGCTTAGCTTCCACCCAGTTCAGTGATTTTGCCTGCCAGCCACTTGTAGTTATAATCTTCCTGGATTTTTCGATCATCTAGCGCGGCCAGCCGAGTGTTCCAACACGGTGAGATTCCCGCGCTAAGTTTCGACGTGAGGCCAGAACTTGCTCGAACAGTGGAATCGATTGCTTCAAAATCATCCGCGACTGGCCGGGGGGTTACTGTTTCTCACGACTTATGTGGTCTTTTGCGGCACACTTTCCAACTTGTTTGTTCACGACGACATTCCCCAGGTTCTCGAAAACCCTTTCCTCCGGAACCCCGGGCTGTGGGCACGCATCTTCACGGGATCAGTATGGTCGTTCCGCGGGCCGGCACAGCACGACAACATGTACCGGCCCCTCCAGTTCATCACTTATTGGGCTTTGTACCGTCTAAAGGGCCCCAATCCCGTTGTTTTCCACCTATTCCTCTTACTTTTTTATGCCGTCTTGGTGTGGCTGGTTTTCCGGCTGGCTTACAAACTGTTACCGAACTCCCTGGTGGCTTTTGTGGGGGCTTTGTTGTGGGCGCTGCACCCCTTGCATGTGGAAACCGCCGCGTGGATTTCGGCGCTCCCCGATCTTGGCTCGGCGTTCTTCTATTTGCTCGGCTTTCTCCTCTTTGTCCGCGCCGAACGAATGGTAGACCGGCCTGTAGGCTGCCACATACTTGCCGCTGCCGGCTTCTTTCCAGCATTGTTCTTCAAAGAAATGGCGCTCAGCTTCCCGCTACTCATTTTGGTCTACTGGCTCTTCTTTCCCGGAAAACATTCCTGGAAGAGCAAGGTTCTTCACTGGATGATATACGCGGGCGCCGTGGCGGTTTACTCGGCCATTCGCATCGCGGTATTGGGCCGCTTTTCGGAAGCGCCACATTTGCTTCAGGCTTCCTGGCGCATTGGGGCCGCAGCCGCGGGCCTGCTGGGCCAGCACGCCAAGCTTCTCTTCTGGCCCGCTCACCTTTCGCTATTCCGTTCGTTTAACCTAGTGACAAGCCTGCATTCGCCCTGGCCCGCGATATCTCTGCTAACTCTCGTGGCCGCGCTTTTCCTTCGCAAGCGGGAGCCTATGCTGGGATTCCTGGTCATCTGGTGGGGAGTGACACTCCTGCCCTGCCTGGATGCTCGCCAGGTGAACTTGCCTGTGGCAGACCGCTTCTCGTTACTGCCCACCGTGGGCCCTTGCCTGGTCCTCGCGTGCTTCGCCTTAGATTGGTTACCACGCCACGTGGCGCGTCCTGAAACTACTCCTGTCCTAGTTCTGGCTCTAGTGGTTCTGATGGCCCTGTGGATTGTTCAGGACGTACGTACGGTCCGCCACTGGCACGATAATGTCTCCTTGTGGGATCAGGCCTACCTGGCCGCGCCCGACTCCGCGGTGGCCCACATGCTCCGAGGTGCATTGCTGCAGCGGAGGGACGGGAAACTGGACGCGGCTGCGCAGGAGTATCAGCTCGCGCTCAAGCTCAATCGGGCCAGTGAACGGCCACTGCCAGGGATTGCCGCCGAATGCTACGTGTTGCTCGGCCAAGTTGCCAACCTGCAGGGCCGGATGCAAGAGGGCGTCAGTGATTACAACCAGGCACTCCGGGCGGTGCCTGGTTACAGCCTCGCTTACAAAGCTCTGGGCATCGTCTATTTCCCGCGCGGCAACTATGCCCAAGCGAAGGTATATTTCGAGAAGGCGGTGGAACTAGCGCCCCAAGAGCTGGAGTCACGCTTTTATCTAGGGACTTGTTATTTGAGGCTCGGCGAGCCGCGCCTGGCAGCGGCGCAATTTCGTGCCGCGCGCGAAGTCGACTCGACTTATATTGAAGCCTACGAGGCCGAAGCGCGCGCGCTGGAAGCGGCGGCCGATAAGGCGGAGGCGGCCCGCGTCCGGGCACTCGTCAAGAAACGCTAGCTGCGCTGAGGGAAGGGCAGCGACGAAGGCGGCGGAATGCTCTGTTAATGGTCGATGATATTGGGATGTGGATTATTCTATCTGTTGTGGGTCCTCAGAGTTAACAGGGGAGTTGAACATTGTTGACCCATCTGGATGATCTGCTTCAGAAGTGTCATGCCTTGGGCAGTTGGTTACTGATTCTGGTGGCGTTTGTCTTTTACCAGGGCGTTTTGACTTGCGGGTTTGTTTATGACGACGTTCACTTGATCCTGCAAAACCCCTTCGTCAAGAATCCGCTCCTGTGGAAGCGTATCTTTCTGGGATCGTTGTGGGCGTTCGACGGGCGCGGTACGCAGACAGGTTTTTACAGGCCGCTGCCTATCTTCTCTTATTGGCTCGTCTGCCGGGTAGCCGGCTTTGATCCCGGCGCGTACCACTTGTTCCAACTCGTCCTCTACGCACTCAGCATTTGGATCGTGTACCGGCTCGGCCGTAAGATCCTCCAGAACGAGTCGGCAGCGTTTGCTGGCGCCTTGCTCTGGACGCTGCACCCATTGCATGTTGAAGCGGTTGCATGGGTCGCCTCGATTCCTGACATCGGGTGTACACTCTTCTGTTTGCTGGGGTTCTGGTTCTTTCTGCGAGCTGAGGACCACTCGCCGGCGAACCTCCGATGGCACGCTGCGGCCGCGGCAGTCTATTTTCCAGCGCTGTTCTTCAAGGAGGTGGCGTTCAGCTTTCCTCTTCTCCTGTTGGCTTACTGGTTCTGCCATTCCTCCGCAGAGCCCTGGTTCCGGCGGGCGCTCCACTGGTTTCCCTATGTGGCGGCAGCCGCGGTTTGCGTGGTCATCCGCGTGAAGGTGATGGGCCACTTCTCTGCAAACTCCCCTTTCCGGGGATTCACTTCGCAGGTGGCCTGGGCTGCCGTAGGTTTGTTGGGCCAGCATGCCAAGCTTTCCTTCTGGCCAGTTAACCTCAGCGAATTCCGCGATTTCGATCTCGCGGCCAGCCTGCGTTCGCCCTGGCCGTGGGTAGCGCTGCTGGTTCTTGCTGCCGCGTGCGTATGGCGCAAATACGATCCCCGATTGAGCTTCCTAGTGCTCTGGTGGGTTGTTACGCTCCTGCCCTGTCTCAACTATCGTCACCTCAGTACCCCTCTCGTTGCGGATCGATTCTCCTATTTACCCTCCGTGGGTCTTTGCCTGGCACTCGGATACCTGGCATTCGGCTGGCTGCCCCTGCACTTTCCGAAGGTCGGTCACGAGTGGGTTGTCGTCGGAGCTCTAGCCGCCGTGACGACGCTATGGGCGGCCCAAATCGTGCGTACCATTCCTCACTGGCGCGACAATGATGCGCTGTTTGACTACTCGCTCCGTGTTTCGCCCAATGCCGCCGAGGTACATGCCGCCCACTGCGTGGTCCTGCAATTCCGAGAGAATGACCTTGATGGCACTGCCCGTGAATTCCGGACCGCCCTGCGGCTGAATGCGCAAAGCCTCCGGCCTATTCCCATCGTGACTTACAACTCATACATCGGGCTGGGCCAGGTCGCCCTCCTTCAGGGTCGCGAGCCGGAGGCACTCGACTACTTTGACAAAGCGGTCCACCTGTTGCCAAATTCCTCCTTTGCCTACGATGTGCTTGGCTCGGTTTGCTTTCCGCGCAGTGATTACGCGCGCGCGGCGGAATACTTTCAACAAGCGGTCCGCGTGAACCCGCAGGACATGGGGGTGCGGTTCTTTCTGGGAACATGTTGGATGAAACTGGGCAAGCCGGCGCAGGCGGCGGGGGAGTTCCGCGCGGCACGTGAAGTCGATCCGGATTATTTTCAAGCTTATGAGGCTGAGGGTCTTTCGCTCGAAGCCGCGGGCGATCGAGCGGGGGCGGCTAGGGTTCGATGCATGATGGCCGGGGACTAGGGAGAGCAAAAGCAAAGGGAGAAGAAGCCGAATTGGGAGTTTTGCTGAACCGCTGGAATGAAGAAATCGGCAGGCACTCGCGCCTCGCGGGTGGAGTACTGTTCCTGATCACCTTCGTAGTCTTCCAAGGTTCCCTGGCCGGAGAGTTTGTCTTTGACGACATTCCGCAAATTCTGCAGAACCCCTACCTGGCAAGGCCGAATTACTGGCAGCAAGTATTTCGGGGCGCCATCGATCCTTTTCGTGGCCCGGCGACGCACGCCAATTATTACCGCCCGCTCCAATTCCTACGGTACTGGGCGCTGGACGCGTTCGCAGGGCTGAACCCGCAAATCTTCCACTTGTTTCATCTCTGCCTGTGCGCCGGCACGGTGTGGCTGCTCTTTCTCCTGGCGCGGGAATTGTTGGGTCACGATTTGGCGGCCTTCGCGGGAGCGCTGCTTTGGGCGCTGAATCCTCTGCGTGTGGAAGTCGTCGCCTGGATTGCCGCCCTTCCGGACGCGGGTGCGGCTTTCTTCATGATCGGGAGCTTTGGGCTCTTCCTGCGGGCAGAGAAGGAGGGCGCCCACCCGCTGGCGCGCCACGCTCTGGCGGCGTTGGTTTATTTCCCAGCCCTTTTCTTCAAAGAGGTGGCGCTTAGTTTTCCGCTCCTTGTCATCGTGTACTGGGTTTTCCTCGGCGCGAAGGAGTCGTGGTCCCGCCGTGCGGTGCGATGGTTGCCTTACGCGATCGCGGTGGCAGGATACGTGGCGGCGCGCATCGCGGCGCTAGGAGCCTGTCGGAGATA
>PMYF01000485.1 GCA_003171295.1 Acidobacteriota bacterium
CCTATTTCAACAAGTTCCTAGATCAAAAAAAATCCCGTGCCACGAAATTCCTGCGGGGGGATGGAGAAGCATCGCTGCCCACTGCCACGCGCGTTATTCTGGAAAGTTCGGCGCGCTGGAACGAGCCGCCGCTCAGAAAGCCTGCCACGTATGACCGAGGAATCATATCCTGCCACTCCAGAAGCCGCCAAAATCAGCCCTCCTGTTGCCACGATTGCCGATATCGGCCGGCATGAGGGGCAATTTGTGACCTTGCGCGGATGGCTTTATAACCTGCGCGAGAGCGGAAAGCTGCTGTTTCCGATCTTTCGTGACGGCACAGGGCTAATTCAGGGGGTTGCGCATGTAAAAAGTGTGACGCCTGAAGTATTTGAGAAATTGAAGGGCCTTACGCAGGAATCCAGCGTGATCGTGACCGGCAAGGTGCGGGCGGATAAGCGCGCGCCGGGCGGGTATGAGCTGGACGTGGAGAACGTCGAAGTGGTGCAGCGGGTACCGGAGTCGGACCCGTATCCGATCACGCTGAAGGAACACGGCGTGGACTTTCTCCAGGAGCGGCGGCATTTGTGGGTGCGCTCGCCGCGGCAGTCGGCGATTCTGCGCATCCGCGCGGAGATCATGAGGGCGGCGGCAGAGTACTTTGACTCGAATGGGTTTATAAGGACCGATCCGCCGATTCTGACGCCGGCTGCGTGCGAGGGCACCTCGACGCTGTTTCCGGTGGACTATTTCGGCGAGCCCGCGTACCTGACGCAGAGCGGCCAGCTCTACGTGGAGGCGACGGCGCTGGCGCTGGGCAAGGTGTACAGCTTCGGGCCGACGTTCCGCGCGGAGAAGTCGAAGACGCGGCGGCACCTGACGGAGTTCTGGATGGTGGAACCGGAGGTCGCCTTCATGGACCTCGAAGGGCTGATGGAACTGGCGGAAAACTACATCTCGCACATTGTCGGGAGCGTGCTGAAGAACCGGGCCGCGGAGCTGAAGACGATCGGGCGCGATGCGGCGAAGCTCGAATCGGTCAAGCCGCCGTTCGTGCGGCTGCGCTACGACGAGGCAGCGGAGATGCTGAATCAGGCGTACAAGGATGGGAAGCTGGAGGCGCCGTTCGAGTACGGGAACGACTTCGGCTCGCCGGACGAGACGTGGCTGAGCTCGCAGTACGACCGGCCGGTGATGGTGCACCGCTATCCGGCGGATGTGAAGGCGTTCTACATGGAGCCCGACGCGAAGGATCCGCGCTACGCGCTGTGCGTGGACGTGCTGGCGCCGGAGGGATACGGCGAGATCATCGGAGGNNGGATTCGGCATGGGCATCGAGCGCGTGGTGGCGTGGGTGTGCGCGCTGGACCACGTGCGGGAGACGATTCCGTTTCCGCGGATGCTGCACAGGATGTATCCGTGAGAAAGACAGGGAATAGGGAATAGGGAATAGGGAATAGGGAGTAGGGAGTAGGGAGTAGGGAATAGGACGAGCTTCTAGCTGCTAGCTTCTAGCCTCTAGCTGGAGGTCAGCAGATGGGTGGGAATTTAAGGACTTGCAGGTGGAGGGATGGGGCGGAAAGTGACGACGCGCAGGTGGAATTTTGAGGCGCGAAATCGTCGCATCGCGAGCGCGCGTGAAATAAGACCTACAGGTGGAGGAATCGCGGGAAATTGTGACCTGCAGGTGGATGGAAATGGGTGATTTCGTCGCATTTTCGATGTTGCGAACGGTTTTTGCGAATCATCTATCCCCAGGCTGGAATCTTAAGTTCTTTTAATTTCGTAGGTTAGAGAGCGGAAGCAGGCAGCAGGGTTAATCGCAGCAAAATCCGCGCGGCTGGCTTGATGGTGTGGACATTGTGAGGCAACCTAGATTTTATAGCGTTGAAAGAATGCGTGAACTCCACGAACAAGCTTGTCGGATGCAGGAAGGTGGACGATGCTGCGAAGGAGGTGCGAGTGAAGGTATTTGCGACTTTCTTGGTTTGGCATAGCTGGCAACAGACCAAGGCCTACGCGGATCGTGCTGGAGAGCAGACTATAAGGCAGCACATCAGGACGCGTTAGTAGGGAGTTGACGGCGTAATCCTCATCCTTAAAGCCTCTTTTGGACGCTCTTAGCCAGTCGCAGGCGACCTGCGCAGCGAACAACCAATCTGCGTCGGAAGCATCTCGTCGACGCAGGATGCGATTGAAAACATAATCCGCCCCCTCGCGGGTAGGATCCGCACGGAGCCACTCGCAGCCTAGGCTGATGATTTCCCGATCAAGATCGGGGTGGGGGACCCGGCAGTGCAGCCACGGGCGGAGGAGGTAGCTGACGCCTTCGTCCTTTTCATCTCTAACCCTCGGGCGTAACATGTCAATCGCCGCTTTCTTAAGAGTCCCGATTTTGTCTTCGGGAAGGGGAGAATGGGGAAGCAGGCGCTTCAACACAAATTCCGCGGCTTCGGTATCGAGATAGCTGGGCAGCCAATCCAGCGCCCGGTCAACAGCAGAGTCGAGTTCTGTCCCTTTTAGCTCGCGTCGTTCCAGCAATGAAGCAAGAACGAACCCGGCCTCTTTTTCCGCGGGATAATGGGCGAGCCACCCAAGCGCGTAGCCAATTGCCGCCTCCAGTTGCTTCTCTTGCAGCTCGACCCGGCCCAGCAGCGGAGCGAGAACAAAACCGGCCTCTTTCTCCAATGGATACTTGGCGAGCCACGCAAGCGCGCGACCAATTACCATCTCCAGTTGCTTATCTTGCAACTCGACCCGACCTAGGAGCGACTTAAGAACAAACCGCGCCTCCTTTTCCAGCGGATACTTGGCGAGCCACACAAGCGCATAACCAGTTACCGCCTCCAATTGCTGCCCTTGCAACTCGGCGCGGCCGAGTAGTGCAGCAAGAACGAACCGTGCGTCTATCTCCAACGGGAATTTGGCGACCCACACAAGCGCAAAGCTAATGGCCTCTTTCAGCTGCTCGCCTTGGAGCTCGGCCCGTCCCAGCAGCGGAGGAAGAACAAACCCAGCCTCCTTTTCCAATCGAAATTCAACAAGCCACGCTAGGGCAGGCGCAAGGAGGCGCGTCGCGAGGGAATCGTCGTGAAGTCCCACATAATAAAAATGTCGGGCCTCGCGTAATCGACCGTTCACCGCGATCCACGGGGAGAGCAGCTCGTGCCAACAATCCGTTGCCACCGCTGACCATGCCGGGCATCTGAGAATCGCTCCCAGAGCAAATCCGGTTCGATCCGGGTCTCCAGCGGCGAGCAGGTTGCCAACCGCGCCCGCATGTGACCGAAGCCAGTTGGCGGATGCCGCATTGACCATTGCGATTGCGGGGTGACCCTCGGGTAGTCCTCCTGTCCATCGTTGGAAAGCCGTTGCAATGCGACCGATCGCTGGGGCCTCGCACGACCATAGACTGAAAACGGCCTCTAGCGATCCTGTCCGAATAAGGTCGCCGTCGCGCACGACTTGATCCAGAACTTCGTCGGCGACAGCGTCGTGAGGCGTCGTGAGCCATGGCCCGTGCCACTCCAGCCATCCCATCTCAGCCAGCCGGCCTACTACAAAGCCCGCATCTGATCTGGAGCCCAGCGAGCGTAATACCGCCGCAGCTGCGTCGGCGATGATTGGGCTGTTGTTCGGTGCGGTCACGAGGGCGCCACACGCTGCTGCCATCTCGTTCGAAGGTGCGCCCTGTTGCCATACAGATTCTGGCTGCTTGATCGTCAATTGATCCTGTGCGAGCCGTCTGCGAAGCCACGCCGATAGATCACCCCCTGCCATGGGTTCCAGCGCATCGTGGTCCAGGAGCCCCTTTCCGAGCCTGTCCTCGATCTCCCGCGCGATGAGGAGCGCAATAATGGGCCTTCGGCCGCACACACGACGTAACTCTTGGTGACCCCACTTCGCGAGAGCGTTCGGCGCTACGGAGGACGTGATGCTTCGCAACAGGCGCTCATTCTCTTCTTCCGTGGGGCGCAATTCGCGGAATGAAAATGTCTCGAGCGCCTCAGCCTTGCGCGCTTCCGGCCGAGCCCACATCGGGCGGCTGTTCCCGAGGAACCGAAGCCGGGTTCCCCGGCTCGCTGCCTCACGAATGAGCCCTTTACCTCCTGTGAGGTAGTCAGCGCTCTGCATGAAGTCGATATAGTCAAGGCACAGCAGCGTCGGCCGTGTATCCGCCGCAATCACAGATATCAGCTCTCGCTCGCTCAGGCTCTCCTCAGACGGGCTAATGTGCAGCACTCGCCAGCCCTCGCCATAGGCGCGCGCGGCGACCTCCAAGCACAGTCGTGTCTTACCTACGCCGCTCGGCCCATATAGGACCAGTCCCGGCTGACGATCGGCATCCTCGCTGGCTAGGAGTCTCCAAACGGTATCAGGATGCGTGTCGGCATCGGCATTAGGCGCTTCATAAGCGAGGTTTTCGCCGAGTAGGTACTTCCGGAACCCGGTGAGAGAGTTAATGTAGTGCGAATGGTCCAGGATTGCCGGATGGCCCACGCCGAGCCACATGTCTGCTACCCGGCGGTGTTTATTGAGCCAAAACGATAATGTTCCCCAATCGCAAACGACGACATTCTGAATATGCGGTGCGATTGGTTGAAGAATGTCCTCAATCCTGGATTTGAGGTCGTCCTTTGACTGCTGGTCTGGGATCCCGGCGCTGACGCAGTAGGCATATGAGCGTGCCCGCAGCCAAGGCTCGAATTTGCCAGTGAAGCCCCCCTCCGCCTGGGTCTGGAGTTTGGCGCGAACCTTATCCCAGCCGGCTAAGATATTTCTCCAAGTTGCTGGCCAGGTGGACTGCTCTTGATGATCCTTGCACTCGATAATGACCGGACCGTCAAGACCGCCGAGAAGGTTGCAGCTCGCGTCGGGTTGCTCAACCCAAGCATCGATCGAGCCGTCACGACCGAGCGTCGGGGACACATGGGCATCTGCGCCGTGGACCTCGCGGACCGCGTCGCCGATGAGCTGCTGAAAACAGTCTTCACGTTCTGTAAACTGCTTCGCCCGCCAGCCGCAGAGGTGGCCTGGAGAGAAGCTCTGACCAAATGCAGGGATCACGATAGCTAACACTATACGACGGTTATGAATTAAATGACCTTCCCATTTGGACCTGCACACCCGCAGGGCACAGCCGGGCTGCGGGGCGTGAATCCTTCCCGTGGCGCTGGGAGCCAGACGGGGGCCGTGGTTTTGTTCCGGTCTGACGATTGAGGAGGCCTGTCGATGACCTTGTCTGCGACCTTATCTGCAAGTGAAGTGAGCAAATTGAAGAGGGCGCCGCTGGCGTCGTAGCGTGAGGGGCCTTCATCGCGGCTTCGCCGCGTTCTTAGTTTCTCAAGAAACGGGTGGGCGGTTCCCAGGGCTGATGCCCTGGGCTATTTTCTGCTCTCCCTCCGGGAGAGGGGAAAACGAAGAGCAGTTTCCAGCTCTTAGCTTTGCGCGGCTTGGCCGCGTACTTAGCTCATTCAGAGAAATGAAGCCTTTTTCGGCACCCTTCGGCAAGCTCAGGGCGGGCTTTGAAGTCGTGCCAGCGACGAGGATCTGTCGCCCCCCGTTTGGCTTCCCGCCCCTGAAGGCAAGAGCAAAGGCGCAGGGGCTGAAGCCCGCGTAGATTTTGCGGCGGTTGCGGCCCGCGACCCACCCACTGGGTGGGTGCCCCGCTCGTGCCCTTGTTACAGAACTCCCCTGCAAGCGAGTTTTCCGCGAAGTGTGAAGCCGTGCCCTGTTACAAAACTCTACTGCAAGCGAGTTTTTCCGCAATCTGTGAAGCCGCTCCTGTTGCGTGGCTGCATTCAGGAGCCTGAAACCCTGCTCCCTCCGTTTGGCTTCCCGTCCCTGAAGGCGAGAACAAAGGCGCAGGGGCTGAAGCCCTCGTAGATTTTGCGGCGGTTGCGGAGTTAGCGGTGCTTGCGGGGTTTGCGGAGCTAGGAGATCCCCCACCCTGGTGTGGCGAGTCAGAAGTTCATTGAAGAACAACCGCAGATCCCCGTTCGACTCCGTCCGCCACGGCGGACTCCGCTCAGGGCAGGCTTTCGACTCCCTCCGCGGTGCGTCGGCCGCTCAGGGTGACAAACGATTGGGAGGGGCAGCCGGCGGTATACTGTCATCGCCGGGAAAAGCAAAATGGAAATTCCGTATCCATCCGCAACTCGCCGCGCGATCTTCAGTTCGCTTTGCGGCTGACGTGGTGAACCCGATACATTCCGCTTGAAAGCGGACCGAGGCGCGATGAACCGCCGATCATTTCTGGTAAGCGGCCTGGCCGCCGCTGCTGCCGTTCCCGGATTGCGGGCATCCGGCGCGCAGGGCGCCGAGTTCTATGTTGCTCCCGGGGGCCGGGATGAGAACCCCGGCACGAGGAGCAGGCCCTTTGCTACCCTGCAGCGCGCGCGCGACGAGGTACGCAAGCTGGTTGCCAAGGGGCTGAAGACAAACGTCACCGTCTGGATTCATGGCGGCACATACACGCTGCGAGAGACCCTGATCTTGGGACCCGAGGATTCGGGGACGGATGAGTACTCGATCACTTATGTCGCGGTTCCTGGCGAGGAACCGGTGATCACGTCCGGCGTGAAGATCGAAGGCTGGAAGCAACTCGACGCCAGGTTGCCCGAACTGCCGGTTCCCGCCTGTGGGAAGGTGTGGGTGGCGGACGTCCCAGAATCGCTCGGCCGGTTCTACACGTTGTACGACCATCAGGGGCATCTGCCGCGGGCGCAGGGGAACGGCTTCATGCCGGAAGACCCGCCGGAGGGCGCCGATCGAAGCGACCGGACCGCCCGGTTCCGCAACCTCTACTTTCCGCCGGGGGCCATACGCAACTGGAGCAATCTCGACGATGTGGAGATCGTGATTCGCTCGTTGCCCGCCTCTCTTTCGACCATGAACATCCTGCCGCTGGAATCGGTGGACGAAAAGACGCGGATGGCCCGCACCAAGCTCCCGGCCACCTACCCCATAGGCAGGACCACAGACGCGGACCTTTTGGAGACGCCCTCGGCATGGGTGGAAAATGTGCTGGATGTTCTGGACCACCCCGGCGCATGGGTACTCAACACGCATACGCGTAAGCTCTACCTGTGGCCGCGCACGGAGAAGCCGGAAGAGATCGTGGCGCCGCGCCTGCGTGAGCTGATCCGCGTGGAAGGCAAAATCGATGCCGATGGCCCCACCGATGTTCCGGTGCGAGGCCTCATCTTTCGAGGGCTGACCCTGGCGCACGCCGATCGTGACGTGTGGACTGAAAACGACACCGGCATGCAGCACGATTGGGAGATGATCGACAAGCCCGACGCGTTGGTCCGGCTGCGCGGCGTGGAACGATGCACCGTGGAAAACTGCAAGTTCCGCGACAGCGGCGGCAATGCCATCCGGCTGGATCTGTACGCCCAGAATAACCGCATCAAGGGCAACGAGATCCGCCAGATGGGCCAGGGCGGCATCGGGCTGCTGGGCTACGGAGCCGGGGCGAAGGATGTGAACAAGCGCAACGAGATTATCAATAACCACATCCATCACTGCGGGCTGATTTACTGGCACTCGCTGGGCGTCGTATTGTGGCAGAGCGGGGAGAACCGCATCGCCAACAACTACATTCACCACATGCCGCGGCACGCCATCTGTTTGAGCGGGCCGCGCTTGGAATACTTTCTGCGACCCTGCGAGAGACGGGAAATCTGCAAGAGCGTGCGCTGGCGGGAGATCGGGCAGGTGCAAACCTGGGACCAGGCCATGCCGTATCTTCACACCAGGAAAAACGTCGTCGAGAACAATGAAGTGGAGCGCGTGTTGCAGAAGCTGGGAGACGGCGCGGCGATCAACGTGAGCGGCTGCGGCAACGGCAATCTCATCCGGCGCAACTACCTGCACGATATCTACGCCAGCGAATGGGTGAGCGGCGTTATGCGCACTGACGATTGGCAGAGCGGGACCACCTGGGAAGAGAACATCATCTATCGCTCCAACGCCGGCGCCTGGGAGCACAAGGGCGCCAACAACGTGATCAATAACTACTGCATTGACCTGCTTGCCGAAGGCTATTTCCGGATGTCGGCAAGCAGGGGCGCCTGCTGCGCGGTCGACGGAAGCGTGATCGAGCGGAACATCTTTTACAGCCCCAACGGGCCCGCGGTCTTCTACACATTCCTGAACGGGCAGCCGCAGCAGTTGGCTACCTCGAAGGTGGAACACAATCTGTATTACGCCGCCGGCGTGGAAGAGAGATCCACGCCCAAATTCTTACAGGACCTTCAGGCGCTGGGCGTGGCCCGGACAGATGCGTACGCGGACCCCTTGTTCGCCAATTTGAAGGAGGGCGATTTCCGTTTGAAGCCGGATTCGCCAGCGCTGAAGATGGGCATCAAACAGATCGATTTGAAAGGCGTCGGACTCACCAAGGATTTTCGGAAGTGGCTGCTGGAGAGGCTGCCCACCAACGCTGAGAATTGTGCAATTTGAGAATGTCTATTGACCCCCTCGGGGGCAAGGGGAGGATTCGTGTACCGAAGAACTTTGCTGGGCATGCTGCTGGGAGCGGTAGGGATGGCCGCGGCGGAGACACCGCAGCCGAGAGAGGAATGGGCACGGCAGCCGCCAGAGAAATGGATACCGCAGTCGGAGGAGGAATGGCGGCAGAATCGCTTCAAGGTCCCCGGGACGCTTAGCCTCAGGGCGCGCCGCCGCGTGGAGGACCCGCCCGGCAGCGGCAAGTTCAGAACCTCCGAAGAAGTACTGCGATGGGAAGTGGCTCAGACGGCCATCATCATTTGCGATGTGTGGGACACTGACCGCTGCGTGACTGAGGTGCAGCGTAACCGTATCCTGGCGCCGCGGATCAACGAGGCGGCCAGCGCGGCCCGGAGCCTGGGCGTGATGATCTTTCACTGTCCCAGTGACACGATGGGATATTACGCTAGGACCCCCCAGCGGCTGAGAATGCAGCGCGCGCCGATGGTTCCCTCACCCATCCCGATCGGTGCAACCCCGCAGAACCCCGACCCTTTGTTCTGCGGCGTTTGCGGCGATAATATCTCCGATGGATTTTTTACAGGTCCCGAACCGTCTACTTCGAGAAACAACGTTCCCTGGCAGCGCGAGCACCCGGCCATCGATATAGCCGGCTATGACGGCGTCAGTGAAAACGGCCAGGAAGTCTACAACTTCTGTAAGCAGGAAGGCATCACCAATCTCGCCATCACGGGCGTCCACACCAACGAGTGTGTCCTCAACCGCTCGTTCGGAATCCGCATGATGACGCGGCTGGGCTTCAACATGGTGCTGGTGCGGGACCTGAGCGACTCGGGGTACTTTCCGCACAAGCCTCCATACATGAGCCACACGCGCGGCAGCGAACTGATCGTCGAGCACATTGAGACCCACTGGTGTCCATCGATCTTGAGCGACGACCTCACGAGCGTCATCCCCGGCTCGGCAGATCCGAGCGGGTCCTGATCGTTCCGGCTTGCTGCCGGCAAAGGGTCCTTCGAGTTCTTGAAAAAGCAGATACACCGGCCGCAGAGAAGGCCGACGACGGAACTGGAGCTTGATGGAATTACGGCTGCTCTCCTGCAGCTATGACCCATTTCTGACAGTATTCAATGTGGCTTTTTCTTGATGAAAAAGCCACTTGGCGATTTTGCCCTGGTCCACACCTGCAGGAGACCCGCTATAGCCGTTCGGTGTCCTCCCGGCGCGGCCCGGGCGGTGAGTGATCCGAGAACAAAAATCAACAGGTAAGCAGCCGGCTACGGAGACTCGCGCCAGCGAAAATGCTATGGGCTGGAGTTCGGCGTAAACGGAACCGGATTGGGCTTTCTTGCGAGTTGTAAGGCGACTGTTCGGTAACGATCCGGCTTCGGTGAGTGAATCGGCGATTTTTCGTCAATCTAAGACTGCGGAGCGCCCGGTTCTACATTGAGCAGGTAACTATTCCGTTCTGAATTCGTCATATGTTGTACGGACTCTGGATTTTGACCTGCGGCAAGACTGTAATTCGTAATGGGCGATGTGGGGGAGGAGCCATGCAGCTGACATTCAGCGCCTCTGAACTCCAAACCCAGGAACAGCGTATATTCAAAATCGGGCGACGGGATTCTTGAATCACACTCCCAACACGAGCAGACCAGACCGCACTGCATTCACATGTGCGGCGCGAGTATATGCGCGGATTGGTCGCCTTCTGCTGATGGTGATCGCTGTTTCGTTGATTACCATGCCCCTGACGGAACGAATTTGGACCTGGGATCATTTTCTGCACGGCGGTCAGGACTTTGAGTTTACCGCGCTCGCGATACTGACAACCCTATGCCTTGTGCTCGTGCTTGCTCAGCATTGCAAGCAGCGTGTCGACCTGTTGCTCGCTGCTCGGCATCTGTTCTCGCTCATCTGCCACGACTATGTATTGGCTAAGACTACGCGAAGTGATACCATCTCAACTTTCCGTAACGAGCGAGTGTCCAGTCCAGTTTTAGGCATGTACTCACTCCCCCTTCAGATCTGATCTATTACCTCTCCGGGCACCCATAATGGATGGCTCTTACAGAGCCGCTCACGGGCCGTTGATTTCCACTCGTCCCCACCACGTCTGATGTGGAGAGGTAATGAAGAAATCCGAAGTTTTTCACGCATGGGCCAGGATTCTGGCCGGTCGCGCGCCTTCGCTTTCAATCGAAATCACCAAGGAATGCCCCTTGCGGTGCCCAGGATGCTATGCCTTCGATCCGGCACATCTCGGAGGCACACGGCAACTGCGACAACTCTCCGATTTCCAGGGCGATGAGTTGGTTGCGAGGGTGCTGGCGCTGATCGATGAGCATAAGCCACTCCACGTCTCTCTGGTAGGCGGTGATCCGCTGGTTCGGTATCGTGAACTCGAATTGCTGTTGCCGCAGATCGAGAACCGCGGCGTGCATACGCAGGTCGTCACCAGCGCGTTCAGGGTGATCCCTGCTGCGTGGATGAACTTTAAGAAACTGAATGTCGTGATATCGGTCGATGGCCTGCAACCGGAACACGATGCGCGGCGCAAACCATCTACCTATGACCGCATCCTCAAGAACATCAAAGGGACCAGGGTAACCATTCATTGCACAATCACGTCGCAAATTGCAGAGCGCACCGGCTACCTCGATGAATTCCTCCGGTTCTGGACCAGCCAACCGGAGGTTGCAAAGGTGTGGTTCAGTATTTTTACTCCTCAGCGCGGCGCCACCGATCCGGAAATATTGACGCCTGCGCAAAGGGCTTCCACAATCGCTGGTCTAGGGCAATTGCGGCTCAAGTATTGCACCCTCGACATGCCGGAAGCAGTCATTCGGGAGATGGAGTTTCCTCCGAAGAGTCCGAAGGAATGCATCTTTTCGAGAACTACTGAAACCATTTCCGCCGATCTCAAGAGGCGGGTCACGCCTTGCCAGTTCGGGGGAGACCCGGATTGCGAGCGGTGCGGCTGTATCGCGTCAATGGGATTGGCCGCGGTTGGCCACTTTCGTGTACTTGGGCCGCTTACTGCCGGGCGCATTTTCATGGCTTCGGACCGGTTAGGCAAAGCGTGGAAGGGTTTTAGCAGAATCCTTTCCCGTAAACCCGGAGTGCAGGTAGAACTTTCCCCATTCAACATCCTGGAACCTTAGTGTTGGCAAGGGGAGGAGCTTAACGGAGTCAAGAGAGGAGCGAGAGTTGGCAAATCAGAATTATCAAGCCGAAGGGGTTCGGTTGATGCGCCAGTGGACCGGCCAGCGCCCGTTTTATTGGCGATCTGGAAATCGCTCCGAAGCGGCCAACCGAACGCTGAACCGAGCCGCTTGAAAAACGGGGTGTGCACCGACTTCAATCCCGCCAAACCTGGGCAGGTCCGTCGAACTAGGCGAAAAGAGGACTTCGCGGAAATCGGGGAGGTTATGCTTCTCATTCTGCACGGGGCGTAAACTGTCCTTAGCAGATCGGAGGCCGAAAGACTTAAATGAGAACCCTCAGGCGCTCGGCTCCCCTCCTTTTTATCATCGCATTGCTTACCCCCGCGGTATCGCGCAACGCAGCCGCGCAGGGGCCTGAGCAGAAGGCACAATTCGCCATTGATTCCGACCATGACGGCATGAGCGATGCGCTGGAGCAGGCTCTCTTGATTCAGTTTGCTCCGACGTTCATGGTCGCGCGGCATGACTGCTCAGAGATTCCCGCGGAGTTTGCTCCGAATATGAAGACTCCCACTGTGAAAGCCGAAAACGGGACCATCTACGGCCAGGTGTTTCCGGCAAAGTCTTCAAGCGACGATCTCCCGACTGCGGAGATTCACTATTATCATCTCTGGAGGCATGACTGCGGGCCTCATGGGCATCCTCTCGACGCGGAGCACGTGGCTGTACTGGTGAGCGCATCGGACCGGAATCTTGGCTCCACAAAATGGACGGCCATCTATTGGTATGCTGCGGCCCACGAGAACACGGTATGCGACGTAAGCCAGATTACGCGTGCCTCAACGATCCATGCCGAGGAGAATGGTGCCAAGGTTTGGATCTCGCCTGGCAAGCACGCTTCTTACTTGAATGAGACGCTCTGCCAAGCGGGGTGTGGTTCCGACAAGTGCGTCGATATGGTGGCACTTCGCCCCGGCAGGATCATCAATCTCGGTGAGCCCGGCCATCCCATGAACGGTTCTATGTTTATCGCATCGAGCGAATGGCCGCTTATGGACAAAATGAGCAACACGAACTTCCCGCCTGAGCCGATTGCTCGTCTCAACCAAATGCCAGATACGGACATAGCATGGTTCAACGCAGGGAAGCATCCCGCTCAGGGGATCATTGCCATCAGTAGTTCCACAGGGCAGGTGATTGCAGGCGGCGCCAGCAACACAACGTCATCCCTCTCCAAAGCAGGAACCTCCACGGACGTGGCCATTTCGGTTGCGCGGGACGGTACCGGCAATGCGCTTCAAAAGACCTACACGCACACCAAACATGCACTGGGTACCTCCGCAAGACATGTGGGTAAGGCACTTCATCCGCAACAAAATCCTGAAAAGCCTAAGTAGGACAGCTCGCCTTCCGGCTGACGCTGAATTGGTTGGCAGCCGGGAAAAGGTAAATAGAAATTCCGGATCCATCCGATCGGAGACTTGAGATGAAGAAGTGCTCGATTTTGCTGATTTTGCTGGGGACGGTCTTGCCGTTTCTCTTCTTTGCAGCCCCCCATCGCGCGAGCGCAGCGCAGAATCGCAGCACAGTCCCCGGACGGCTGGAAGTGAGCGGGAACGGGCGGTATTTTGTGCGCGATGGTAAACCGTTCTTCTGGCTCGGCGATTCAGCATGGTCGCTGTTGTCGCTTTACACGCCGGCGGAGGCCAGGGAGTATCTCGACCATCGAAGCCGCCAGGGCTTCACCGTGATTCACGTTATGATTCCGTTCGACGGCGGCCCCGGATTGAAGACCTCCGGCCGCAATCCAAATGGCCAGCTGCCCTTCCATGACTGGGACCCTCTCAAACCCAACGAAGCCTATTTCAGAAACCTGGATGCTTTGGCGGATGCCGCGCAGAAGGACGGCCTGATTCTCTACATCCTCCCGCTGGGCGGCTCCGGCGGCTCGTTCGTCGACAAACTGCATGTGTTCACGAAGCAGAATGCGCGGGCATACGGAGAGTGGCTTGGACGGCGATACAGGGACAAGCCCAATATCGTCTGGATGGACGGTTTCGATTTGGCGCCGTGGCGCTATCGGGATATCGCAGAAGAGTTCGTCGCAGGTTTGCAGGCTGGAGACCGCGGCGCTCACCTGATCAGTTACGCTCCCGGCGGAGGGTTCTCGTCCAGTTACTTCCAAAATGAGCCGTGGCTCAACTTCAATCACATCCAGGTGTGGAGCGATTATTGGCGGGCGTATTCCTTCGTGGTTGCCGACTATTGCCGTCTGCCCGTCAAGCCTGCGGTCATGGCGGAGGGCGCATACGAAGCGGGCACCGAGTATGCGTCGGGTCCGATTACGCCGCTTATCGTGCGTAAGGAGGCCTATTGGTCGTATCTCGGCGGCGGCTTTCACACGTACGGGCACAACGATATATGGCGTAAGAACCCCACCTGGAGAGAGTCCCTCGATTCGCCCGGCGCCCGGCAGTTGGGCATTCTGGCGCGGCTGCTCACTGCTCACGAATGGTGGAAGTTGGCGCCGGACCAATCGGTGTTCGCGCGCGGCGCCGGCAGCGACGAGACGCAAAATGTGGCGGCACGTTCGACGGATGGCGATCTTGTCATCGCATACTTTGCCAGCTCTGCGCCGGTGTCCGTCGATCTGCACGCAATTACCGCCGCGAAGACGGTGCGGGCTACTCTTGTGAACCCGGAAACTGGAGAGGAAACCTCAGCCGGTGTGTTTTCCCACGACAGCATCGAAGAGTTTTCCGCACCCGCGGGCTGCACAGACGCCGTGCTGGTGCTGCAGGCACAGTGAACCAGCCGTCTGGGCGCCTGATCCGTATCCGCTTTTTCGCGGAGAGGGCGGGGCGCCTGCCTGGTTCTCTTCGTGAACCCGCTTGTTTCGGGTGGATTCCGGATTCGATCTCTTTGAACGCGGGTACAACTAGGCTGTATCGACATATAGATTTCGGCGAAAATTCCGGGAATGGGGCGCTGAATGTAGGTCGCTGACGAAAAGCAACCGCAGATCCTTCGACTCGTTTGGCCAAAAACCGGCCAAACTTCGCTCAGGATGACAGAGCGCTTATTGGTTTAACAGAAACTTAGCGCTCATCTATATATCGATACGGCCTAGCTTCTTCGGTGGGCTACTGGTTATACCGCTTCTTGTAGTACTCGATTTGTTGCTGAATCTGCTCTTTGGTCAATCCCTTCATCCATAGGTTGTCTGGAGAATCCATGACTTCCCTGGTGACGCCGGGCATCAGCTGCTCGGCATCGGGAATGAAATGCATGTAGAAATCCTGAGCCACTTCATAGAAGCCGTGCCACTGTGTGTAGTCCGCTCCCATCATGGCCGTTCCCATGCGGGCGCTACGGCCTTCATGGTGCCAAAGCTCGAAGTAGTCCCATTTGACCTGAGTATCAAAGGGCGTGGAAGTGATCTTGTGTGCGTCCGCGAGCTTCTTCATAATCGCCGCTGCCGGTTCACCGTACTTGCTGTTGTACAGGTTCACCGTGTCGTCATACTGCTTGTAGAAGTTTTCGACGAGACCCGTGGCATGGCAATTGAGGCAGACGTCCTGCATGGCGGCACGATTTTGCTCCCAATTGGGCTGGCGAATGCTGATGGCGGGCCGCAAGGTCCAGCTCAGATGAGTGCCCGCATCATGCGTGCTTGCCGGATGGTTTGGTGTACCACCCATGTGGCAGGTGACACAGGTGGGCGCGGCGCTGTAGTCCTGGCCGACAATCCAGGACCTGGAGTTCAGGTTCATCTTGTCTACATTGGCGTTGTAGATGACGCCATGCATGGATTCGTTGTAGATCCCGATCTGGGGATGATCGGGACCCATGTGACATTTGCCGCACGTTTCCGGCTGCCGAGCCTGCGCCACGCTGAAAGCGTGCCGTCCATGGCAGGCTGAACAGGAACCTGTGCTGCCATCGGGATTGACGCGGCCCACGCCACTGTTGGGCCAAGTGGTGGAGCTGAACTTTCCCTCGCCCAGATACTTGACCTCACTGCCGTGGCATTGGCGGCATTCGCTTTGGACGGCAGGGGCGCCCTCGACGACCTCTCCAAGAACATTGTCAAGGGAACCGATGAACTGCGTAGCTTTGGAGTGGCGGCTGTGCTCATACTGATCCACTTCTGCCCCGTGGCAGCGCGCGCAGTATTTTGGCGTCACGATCACCGCGATCTTCTGGCCATAATGGTCGAAGGCGGCTGGGTCGCCGGCGTTCGCCTTATGGCAGGTGTAGCAGTCGATACCCTGCCGGGCATGCTCGCTGGTCTGCCATTGCTGCACCAGGACCGGAGTGGTTCCTGTATGGCAGTCCAGACAACTCTGACCTTCAGCGGAGATCTTCAGCTTCTCTGCCGCGGCGGGCGCCTCTGTCGCGGAGGGTTTTCCGGCTGTTGCCTCTTGTCCTACCGCTGCAAGATATGAACAAAAGATGAATCCAGCAAATAACGTGAACCCCGTTTTGATGTCAACCACGTTCCACCTTCCCGACAATTTCTTGCGGCTTGCCGTTACAGTTTGGCCGACAGCGTGGAATCATGCGACGTTTCTAAACTAATCTTCCTGCCGCGGCCGCTTGCCACTGTTGACCGCGAAACAAAAACCTAGCGGGTCTTACTCGGCAGCCTTCCGAGAAACCCTAAATGATAGACCAGTGCTCAGTGTCCACGCCAGCTCCTGCCGCCAGTTTCAGCTAAGGTCACTGCGGCGGGATCGGTCCCGAAAAGCCGGCCAGTGTCCAGCGATCCGTGCCAGTTCGGGATGCCGGCTGTTGCGAACAGGGCAATGCGCTCATGGAGCGCAGATTTCCCATCACTTCGCAGATTCGTTTCCAGAAACGGAGTTGCAGCAGCCGCATAAGCACAGGTTGCCGTTGTATGGCGCGGGGCGCAGGAGATTTCCTGTTGCAACAACGATTCAGGCGAGGGGCGAATCTTCGGGCCGGGTTGGGGAATCCAACAGGGACGATGGTTCGATTCCGATTGGATGATTGAGGGGGCCTGTCGATGACTGTTTCCGCGACTTTGTCTGCAAGTGAGGTGAACCAACTGAAGAAGGCTCCGGCGGTGGAGGGAGTGTTGCCGGCGATCCTGGAGCGGTGGAGCCCGCGGTCGTTTGACGGGCGCGAGGTGAGCGCGGAGACGCTGAGGAAGGTGTTCGAGGCGGCGCGGTGGGCGGCCTCGTCGGGCAACGTGCAGCCGTGGCGGTTCGTGCTAGGGATGCGGGGAACGGAGACTTACGACAAGATCTTTGCGTCGCTCGCGGAGGGCAACCGGAAGTGGGCGCATCGGGCGCCGGTGCTGATTCTGGGGACGGCGCAGACCAAGTTCGCGAAAGACGGGGCGGAGAACCGGTTTGCGCTGTACGACCTGGGAGCGGCGAGTTCGTATCTGACGCTGGGGGCCGCGGCGCTGGGGCTGGCGGCGCACCAGATGGCGGGGTTCGACCAGGAGGCGGCGAGGAAGGCGCTGGGGATTCCGGCGGAGTACGCGATTGGGTCGGTGATTGCGTTGGGATACCAGGGCGAGCCGGCGGCGCTGGGCGACGAGGAGCTCATTCAGCGCGAAACGGCGG
Organism: Acidobacteriota bacterium; assembly: GCA_003171295.1. GTDB lineage: Bacteria > Acidobacteriota > Terriglobia > UBA7540 > UBA7540 > Bog-366. The sequence goes on from PMYF01000485.1 coordinate 17,219, forward strand.
CGCGGACGAGGAAGCCGCTGAGCGAGATGGTGTTCAAGGCGTGGGGCGAAGCGGGGCTGTAAAACAGTGGTCAGGGGTCAGTGATCAGAGGATCGTGGTGCGCGATCGAGTGGAGGGGTGTAAGGACAGCGGGGTTGGCGGAGTTAGCGGGGTTGGCGGAGTTGGCGGGGTTGGCTCAGGCCCGCGCTGTAGAGTGGGTTTGGGGGCGATCCATCGTTGAGCGCGACGAAAACACAGCGGAGGGCCGGGACAGAGAAGCCGGCAGGGGCGCGGAGGGTTGGCGGCGGAGTTGCGCGCGGAGACCGGAAGCCCCTGCGGCAGAGGCGACGGGGACAAAGGCGGCTGGGCTGGGTGGGGCGCGGGGTTGCGGCGTGCGTGGCGGTTGTGGCGGGGCTGGCGGCGTGGGCGGCGATAGAGCGCGCGCTGGCTCCGACAAGGAATACGGCACAGGATCATTTTGACGCGCTGATGGTGCTGGGCAGCCCGGCCGACGGTGACGGGAATCCGACACCGGCGGAGTTGGAGCGGGTGACCGAGGCGGTGCGCGAGTACGAGCGGGGCGTAGCGCCGAGGATGATCTTTACCGGAGGGGCCGGGGGCAACGGGTTTGTGGAGGCGCGGGTGATGGCGCGGGTAGCCGAGGCACAGGGGATTCCGGCGGCGGCGATCGAAGAGGAGCCGGAGGCGCGGAACACGATGGAGCAAGCGTGCGATTCGCTGCGGATGATGCGGAGGCACGGATGGGAGTCGGCAGAGGTGGTGTCGAGCGCCAGCGAGTTGCCGCGGGCGGGGCTGATCCTGAGCCGGCTGCCGCTTGCGTGGCGCGTGCACGCCGCGCCGGCGATGGAGCCGGAGGGGGCGTGGACCCGGTGGATGGCCACGACGATTGAGATTGTGAAGACGGCGCATTACCTGGTGTGGTCGCGGCAGATGGAGAAGTGCGAAATACAGGGAATAGGGAGTAGGGAGTAGAGGCTGGGAGCCGGGGGTTCGTGGCCGGCGGACGGTCGGCAAGCTTGCGCCCGGTTCATACGATTGGGGCAGAGACGAGTCTAAAAGAAATGCCAGTACGCTGCGTTGGGTACTGGGTCAGTTTCAATTTCCACAGATTCGGATTAGCGAAATTCGGCGCGTTACGTGCCTTGGTTGGAGGCGCGTATGATTTTTCGTAGACCGCTGAATTTGCGTAGACCCCACACGCCAATCACTCCACATGTATCCAAGCAGCGGTTTAGGAAGCTGGCCTCCATGACTTGCTGTGTCGCTGCCCTTTGCGACGATGGGAAGACGCTGATTCTTATTGCCGACAAGATGATTGGAAATTGGGCAATAGAGTCTGAGTTCAACATCACTAAAATACGTCAGATTGACGATACGTGGTGGTTGCTATTCGCTGGAGAGGATATTGCGCCCGTCTTCGACATCATCGACAGCATGAAAGAGCTAATTGCCGAAAAACTTCGAAACCACAGACCGCCGATTATCGACAAGAAAGCAATTCCCATTCATATCATCTGTGACGCTCTTCGAGAGAGTTATGAAGCAAAACGCCTAGCGGATGCGGTGGCGCTTCATTTGGGGCCAATCGGATGGACTCTCGACGATTTCAATGTCACTGGGCACGTGAGTTTGCCTGACTTTTTGGAGATCAAAGGGAAAATCGCTTCTCACTCTTTGCAAATACAACTTCTCATTGGTGGATTCAGCGGCGCGCAGGGATACGTGGTTGTACTTTCCCCTGACGACTATGGAGCCATACCCAAGAGATGCGACGTGCCTGGATTTGGTTCAATCGGCAGCGGCTCAAGCGGTGCGCTTTACATGCTCTACTATCGCGAACTCAGCTACAAAACACCTGCAAGGAAGGCACTCTACTACGCTATGGAAGCGAAGCTATTCGGTGAACAAAGTCCGGGCGTGGGGGAAAGCACAGACGCATTTGTCGTGACGGCAGACGGCAAATTTATCACGTTAAACGAAGACGAAACGGTCGAGAAGAAGCTCGTAAAAGTATGGGAAGGTCTTAAGCCGCGCTGGATTGCAAGGGGAGCCGCTGAGATTCTCAACTCCATTTCAGAATTGGACGGTTTCACTTTGATTGAAAAGGACGAGGAAGGAAAGCCATTTCCACCGCCAAAGCCTAAGCGATCTCCCCCAACGCCCGCCGAAGGAGATCACGGTCAATCGTAGACGGCCTTACAACCGGCTTGGGCAGCAAGGCAATCAAATCATC
>PMYF01000378.1 GCA_003171295.1 Acidobacteriota bacterium
CGCGGCGGGAGACACCGGTAAGCCTCAAAGTGCTGTTGCCGCGCCAAGGTAAGCAGGCTCCGCTGGAGCTGTGGTGCCAGGGACGTGTGGTTCGATGGAACGAGCGGGGACGCAATCAAGGTTTAGGCGCTGTCATTGATGATTATGAACTGCGCCCGGCGCGACGGGATGGGCCCGCAGCAAAGAGGCCGCCCAAGGGCAAATGATCGTTCCTGTCGCCGGCCAGAGAAATCTTGACGAAGACTCCCCCTGCAAGCTGCAGTCGCCACGAGCCACCGCGAGAGTATGACCCGGCGCCAGTCTCGAACTGAGCGGCTGCTGCGGGGATGAAGGATGCGAACCGCCCGCCCTTTGAAAAACCGAATTCGCGTGCTGGTGGCTGACCGGGAAGGCGTTTTCAGGCTCGGCCTCAAGAAGCTTTTCGCCGTGGAGGATGATCTGCGCGTGGTTGCCGAAGCCGACGACGCCGCGCAGTTCCTGGCCCGGACGGAGTCCTTCCGGCCGGACGTGATCTTTTTGCAGGAAGAAATCCTGGCAGGCTCTTCCCTTAACCTGATCGCCGAGGTGCATCGATTGGCGCCGCGCAGCAAAGTGGTAGTCACCTCCTCCGCGTCGTCTGAAGACACCGCGGTGCAGCATGTCAGCAGCGGCGCGGCCGGCGTCATCTTCAAAACGGTGGAGCCTCAACTCTTCCTCAAATGCGCCCGCCGGGTGAGCCGGGGTGAGACCTGGGTTTCCAATCGGCACGTATCCCAGATGGCCAAGCTCCTGACGGCGCATCCTGATAAACCCCGCCGCCCTGTCGAGACTCTGACGCGCCGGGAGAAGACCATCATCAGCTACTTAATGCTGGGCTGGCGCAACCGGGAGATCGGCACACACCTCGCAATTTCCGAGCAAACCGTAAAGAACCATCTCCGGACGGTCTATGACAAGGTGGGAGTTTCGGATCGCCTGGAGCTCGTCCTCTATGCCATTCACCAGCGACTGGAGTTGCCTGCCATTGAGGCCGACCCTGCCCATCTCTAATTTATTTATTTTCAAGGGGATGGCTCGCAGCAAAGAGACCGAACTGCTCGTCCGTGGTGGCGCCGGCTCGCGCCTGGGCGGCCCGTTGTGACATGCGCTTCACCACCCCATCCGAAATCACCCCCAATACTTCCAAGCCTGTGAGGGCTGTACGGGGAATAAAGATCTTGAGGTTGTTCGAGTAGACATCCGGCGGTCTCACCAGGTAGCCCAACGGGTCAACCTCGAGGAGGTTATTGGGAAGGAGAGCCTCCAGGACTTCGGTGTCCTTGAAGGTCATTCGTACCCAAAGTCCGGCCAGCCGCGGGCGGCTTCGAAAGATCTTACGTTCCGCCCGTTGCGGATTCCCTTCAAAGTCCCGCACGAAGAAAATACCCTTGATTTCATCAAGATGGAGGTGGGTCAGCCGGCCTTCGCGGTCCAGCACCTCGATCTCCCGTTCGAGATAGCGGGCGGGGTCGAGAAAACCCTTGATGAGTCCTTTATCGAGCTTCCGAATGACTACACGCTTACGGGTTGTGGGTGGGCCGTTTTTCACGAGGGTATTTTTCCATAGTAGTTCGATATTCTCGAAATGGCGCTTGGCCACGGAAAATAGCTTGTGCTAGTATAGGGACCGTGTTGGGCCTGTCAAGTATTTCGGCAAAGAGCCGGAGCGCTATTCTTGGAAGAATCTCCTAATTGCTTGAAAAATAAAGCCTTGGATCACAAGCGGGAAGGACTCTGCACGCCCCGCAGCCGATCAGGGAGGATCGTCCCTTTTTGTCCGACCAACCTCGATCGACACTGAATCGATGGCTCGTTCAAAAGTGAGCAGCATGCCGAGTCGTCACCACGTCCATCCCAGGCCCGCCGGGACGAATCCAGGTGACCTGCCCCTGCCTGGATTGAAATCATCCGGAGCGATCTCTCCTCCCTCGTCCACTGCGTCCGTGGGGTCGGCGACTGCGGAGGAAGTGCGGCTCTTCCTCGATTTCGCTCGCGTCGAAAAAGGGTTGGCGGCCAACAGCGTTGAGAGCTATCGTCGTGACCTCAGGGAATTCGCCGATTTCCTCCACCGCCAGAGCATGAGCTTCTCGGAAGTCGGCCGCAACGAAATTCGCAGCTTCCTCACCGGGCTTTACCGCCGCGGTCTGGGAGCCCGCTCGGTGGCCAGGCACTTGGTTTCGTTGCGAAATCTGTTCCGATTCCTGGTGCGCGAGGGCCGTCTGGCGAGCGACCCGACCGAGGAAGTGGAAGCCCCCAGGCTCGACCAGTCGCTGCCCAGGTGCCTCTCGGCGGAGGAGGTTGACCAACTTCTGGCCCAACCCGACGTCTCCACGCCCCTCGGTCTGCGCGACCAAGCCCTGCTCGAGGTGCTCTACGCTACCGGGATGCGCGTTTCCGAACTTGTTCACGTGCGCGCCGGCGATTTCGATCTCAGCCTGGGTCTGGTTCGCTGCCTGGGGAAGGGAAACAAGGAGCGCCTGATCCCGGTGGGTAAGTCCGCGGTGCGCGCCGTGGAGGCCTATCTTCGCGGGGGCCGCGCGCCGCTGGTGGGGAAACGCAACCCCCCCTGGCTTTTCCTGAACCGGCGTGGGAGCGGATTGTCCCGCGTGGGTTTCTGGAAGATTCTGGCGGCTTACGGCCGCCGCGCCGGCTTGGCAACGCCGCTCACGCCCCATTTGATCCGACACTCGTTTGCCACCCATCTGCTGGAGCGGGGCGCTGATTTGCGTTCCATCCAACTCATGCTGGGCCACAGTGACATTTCCACGACCCAGATTTACACGCACGTCATGAAGGAGCGTTTGAAGCAGGTCTATCAATCCCATCATCCTCGAGCCTGAACCTGAGGCCCGGGAGAAACCTGGAAGCGGGACGCCATGAGCGATTACAACTTCCTGATGGAAAGCCGGCTTTCTCCGGAACAATACGCCGTTCTCGGTCTGATCAGTCGCCTGGCAGCCGAACAGGGACTGAATATCTATTTGGTAGGCGGCGCGGTGCGCGACCTCACCTATGGCCAGCAGGTCGTGCACGACCTTGATTTTGCCGTGGAGGGCTCGCCGCAGAAGATTCTGCGTTTGCTCCCCTCTGCGCAATCCCTGAAACCCGCCCGCGGCCCTGCGGCCGGGCCTCCGCTCGCCGTGGAGTACCAGGTTTTTGACGAGCATTTCAGCTCCGCGGAGATGCGCTTTGCCAGCGGTGTGCGTGCGGAGCTCGCCATGTGCCGGGAAGAATCCTTTCCGCGTCCGGGGCAGCGCCCCGAGGTCCGTCCCGCCTCGGTGTTTGAGGATCTGAAACGCCGCGATTTCTCCATCAACGCGATGGCCATCTCCCTGCATCCAAACTCCCGCGGTTTGCTGCTCGATCCCACCAACGGCGCCGGCGATATCGAGCGGCGCGAGCTGCGAGCCCTGCACTCGCGCAGCTTTCTGGAAGACCCGGTACGCATCTATCGCTTGCTGCGGCTGGGTACGCGGCTGGATTTCAAGCCCGATGAGCGCACCCAGCGCTGGTTGGACGCGGCCCTGGAAGGTGGTTTCTGGGAGCGCCTCGAACCGGACCAGCAGGCGCGCGAGTTGGCTGCCATCCTCCATGAGGATAATCCCGGGCGCGTGCTCAAAATGCTGGCCGACCGGAAACTCCTGTCGGGCCTTGACCAGAAGCTTGCCTCGGCACGCCTCCCCTACGAGCGCTTCGCCCGCATCCGCAGCATTCTGCATAACGTTCCCGGCGCCGATCCCTTTCTGCTGAATTTCCATTCCCTGGTTGAGAAACTGGGCGGCGAACACACTACACGTTTGGCCAAGAGGATCCTGGGAGACGCCCAGTCCATCAAGTTGACGCTCAGCTTCGATAAAGAAGCCCGAAACCTCGAGCGGCTGCTGAGCGGCGCCAGAGCGAGTCGCCCCAGCCATGTTTATGCCCTGCTCTCCCCACAGCCCGAACCGCTGCTGTGGTTCCTGCTCTCCCATACCGCGCGCCCCAAAGTCCAGAATCGCATCAAGAGTTATCTGTTCAAGTTCCCNNCATCATGGAGCGGATTTTTGCTTTGCAGTTGGACGGGAAAATCAAGTCGCATCAGCAGCTTATGAAGGAGATGCGGGCACTCGCAGGAATCAAGGAGCCGCCGCCTGCGCCACCGCCCCCCCCTCCCAAGAAGACCAAGGAAGTGCCGCTCGCACCGCCAGCCCATCCTCCCAAGAAAGGCAAGGGAGCCGCGGCTGCCCCGCCCCCCGAGGCTCCCGCCAAGGCAGCCCCTAAGGGTGCTACTCCCAAAGTCCCAGCCAAGCCCATGACCGCGAAGGTCGTTGCACAGCCGCCGACGCCGGCCGCGAAACCGGCCAAGGCCATGGCCAAGCCCTTGCCTGTTGCCAAGCCCGCGCCCGCGAAGAAACCGCCCATGGCGGGAAAGGTCGCCGCAAAACCGGCCAAGAAGCACAAGAAGCGGTGACGAGGTGCGGTCAATCCCGCGCCCGCAGGAATCCCAGGCCAGAGCGCTTGGTCCTGAGCGCTGCGCAGGGATGGCCGTCCTCTGATTTATGCGACACGGCCCCCACCCTTTTCTGCTGCAATCCTCCGCGTCCCGGGTGAGGGGGCGCTGCGCCTGCCGGGCACATCGAGCGCCGCGCAAGATCATGGGGGAAACGAAGGAATAACCTCCGCATTTCTCGACTTCGCGTGCTTCTGCATTCAAAAACATTGTGGATTAGGTCAAATTACCTTGCAAATTTTGCATTTGTCGGCCAAAAAGCCCGATGGATTATCGGGCATTGTATAGTTATTGCATTTGTTTTCATACACATCCCAGGAGGTTCCTTCATTTTTGACAGCTCTATGAGTCAGCGCGACGCTCCAGGCCCGATCCCGCGAGTTTCCCCAGCCACTCCTGCTTCATGGGGTGCTCCTTTCCCTGGAATCGGCAATTGACCCCCTTCCGGCGGCTTTGTTAGACTCACACCCTGATGTCATCCTTGACTCACTTGGAGTGTGCGCGCTGCGGCAAGCATTTCGCTGCGGGGCAAACCCACAACCTGTGCGACTGCGGCTCGCCTCTCCTGGCGCGATACGACCTGCGCCGGGCTTCGCCGAAACTCGAACCGCGACACCTGCAATCTCGCGCGCGGGATTTGTGGCGATATCGCGAAGTTCTCCCGGTCAGGCAGGACGCTTCGATCGTTTCGCTCGGCGAGGGCTTTACCCCGCTTTTGCATGCCCACCACCTGGGGGACAATCTCGGGCTGCCCAATCTATACCTGAAAGATGAAGCGCAGAATCCCACGGGCTCCTTCAAGGCCCGCGGCATGGCGGTGGCGGTGAGCGTGGCGCAGGAACTTGGAATCCGGCGTCTGGCAGTTCCCTCGGCGGGGAACGCCGGTGGAGCGCTGGCAGCTTACGCGGCCAAGGCAGGGATGGAAGCCGCAATTTTCATGCCGGAAGACACGCCGCTGGTCATTCGTCTGGAATGCGCGCTGCATGGCGCGAAGGTGACACTGGTTTCCGGTAGCATCAAGGATTGCGGACGAGTGATGCGCGAGCGACTGAAGGGTGGAGACTGGTTCGATGTTTCGACGCTGCGCGAACCCTATCGCGTCGAAGGGAAGAAGACCATGGCGTACGAGGTCTTCGAGCAACTGGGCGGCCGCTTGCCGGACGCCATGATTTATCCCACGGGCGGCGGCACCGGACTGATCGGCATGTGGAAGGCTTTTGGCGAGATGCAGGAACTGGGATGGATCGGCGAGCGCCGGCCGCGCATGTTCGCTGTCCAGGCGCAAGGTTGCGCTCCGCTGGTGCGCGCCTTTGCGGGTGAGTCCGAACAAGCGGCCGAGTGGGTGAATCCGCAGACGCTTGCTTCCGGCTTGCGCGTGCCGGCGGCGATCGGGGATTTCCTGATCCTGCGCGCCCTCCGGGAGAGCCGAGGCGCCGCGCTGGCGGTCTCCGATGGCGACATGCTGACGGCCGTGCGCGAGATTGCCGAGACCGAAGGGATCCTCACCTCGCCGGAAGGCGGAGCAACTCTGGCCGGACTGAAGAAACTGCTGGGGGACGGCTTCCTGGCCGGACATGAATCGGTTGTTCTTTTCCTGACGGCGACCGGGTATAAGTATTTTGAGGCGCTTGAGACGCTTGCCTCGCAGCGGGGCAATTAGACTTCCATGGCAATCACCGACCGGCTTTACTACGCGGACTGTTATTTGCGGGAATTCCAGGCGCGCCTGATCAGGACAAGCCCTGAGGCGGGAAGCGTGCGCGTTTTTCTGGACCGCACAGCGTTCTATCCGGAATCGGGTGGTCAGCCCGCTGACCAGGGGACGCTGGCAGGTATCGCGGTGCTTGACGTCGTGGAGGAGGGCGGAGAAGTTGCTCACCTGCTCACCGAGAGCCCTTCGACTGAGGTCGTGCAAGGGAGCATCGACTGGCGCCGGCGATTTGACCATATGCAGCAGCACACGGGGCAGCACGTGCTCTCCGCCGCCTTTGAAAAGGCGGGAGGCTATAAGACCGTGTCCTTCCACCTGGGCACAGAGACCTCTACGATTGATCTTGATTCTGACCGTGTGGGCGCAAAGCAAATCGAAGAAACTGAGGAACTGGCGAATAAAATCGTCTTCGAAAACCGGCCCGTGCAGATTTCCTTCCGATCCGTAGCGGAAGCGAATCATATGGATTTGCGTAAACCGACCTTTCGCGAGGGCGACATCCGGGTGGTGGAGGTCGAGGGATTCGACCTCTCTGCCTGCGGGGGGACGCATGTCAGCCGGACGGGCGCCATCGGGCTGATCAGTATCCGCAAGGTGGACACCTCGAAGGGCCTGACACGCGTCGCCTTCATGTGCGGAGGCCGCGCTCTGCGCCGGGCTCGGCGCGACTTCGCGATTCTGAGTGAAGCGGCGCACCAATTCTCAACCGGGCTGGAGAATGTCCCGGAACTGATTGCCAAGCAGGCAGAGGAACTGCGGGACGCGGGACGGTTGCGCAACAAACTGCTGGAGGATTTGGCGGAACTTGAAGCCCTTGAGTTGTGGCGGAGCGCGCCGGAAAGGAACGGGTCGCGCGTGGTTCGACGCCTCCACGCCGCGGAGGATGGGAAGAGGGCCAAGATGCTGGCCCACGCGGTGGCCAAGCACGCTTCCGCGATCGCCTTGCTTGGCGTCAGGGGCAAACCCGCGGGCCTGTTCTTTGCGCAATCGCCAGGCGGAAAGGCGAATTTGGCCGAAGTCCTGAAGCAAACCCTGGCGAGATTCGGAGGCAAAGGCGGCGGGGCGCATGATTTCGCTCAAGGGGGTGGATTGTCAGAGGAGCAGCTGGAGGAAGCCTTGGATTTCGCAGAGTTGCTGCTAAGGGTAGTGTCCT
>PMYF01000267.1:0-7454 GCA_003171295.1 Acidobacteriota bacterium
CAGCAACAAGTGGCGCAAGGCCGTCTCCCACAACAGCGTCAGCAGCAGCTTATTGCGCAGCAACAGCAGCAGCTGACGCAGTACCGCCAACATCTAGATCAGGGGCAGCGTGTCGAACAGCAGCATGTCGCAGCGCTTCAGCAACAAGGACGCATGGCGCAGTACCGTTATCAGCAACAGTATTCAGAGCACGTACGTCAGCAGCAGATGAGCCTCCAGAACGATCGCCACGATTACAACAGTGATCCATACTTCTACACGGCTCCGAACTATCGTTACAACCGGGGTGGCCGCTACTACGAGACGAATCAATACGGTGCGGATTTGCTCAGGCAGGCCGTGAACTACGGTTATCAGGAAGGCTTCGGTGCCGGCCAGGCAGACCGGCAGGATCACTGGCGCTCCAACTACCAAGCCTCTTTTGCCTATCAGGACGCGAACTACGGCTATGGTGGTTATTATGTAGACCAGGCAGATTACAACTATTACTTCCGCCAGGGTTTCCGTCGCGGCTACGGAGATGGCTACTACAGCCGTTATCAATATGGCAGCTACTCCAACGGCAAGTACACAATTCTTGCCGGCATTATGGGGGGAATCCTCGATTTGCAGTCGCTTCGGTAAAGGCTGAGACTGGGGTGTCCCAAACAAGCGCCCGGACCCCATTGACTGAGAAGAGTCAGTGGAGCCGGGCGTGCCCCGGGGGCAAGATGTTAACCGCGGGAAACGTCCATGGGAAACAGCCGTTGTTTGATTCTCAATTCCCTGCGGGCGAACCTGTCGGTGCGGGTGGCGCGCAGCTTCCGGCTCCTCCGGATGACATCTTGAGGGGCGGTTCAGCACCCCATTGATTGGCAACGGAAAAATTGGGGTTGTCTATCGTTCCGCTAACCCGGAAGGGGAAGGACAACTTGCCAATCTTCGACGTGGCTCCGGACAGCCTGGCCAGGGTGTTGGTAGAGAAGCCCTGCGTGGCGAGAATCTCCGCCACGCCCTGATAGTCCAGGCTGCCGGCGCCGGTCACGTTCAAACTCCCCGAGCATTGAGCATTGACCCCATAGCCGACGATATTGATCTGACGGCTGGATATCCGTTGATTGGCCAGCTCCAGGTCGGCGGTGAGGGAGGAAAACGAGTCCGGATTTTCAGCGGCGGGACCGAGGTCATTGAAGCGCGCCAGCTTCATCACGTTCGCGTTGAGCTTGAGGCTAGGCGCTTGACCATTGAGCACCGTCAGACGCCCCGCTCCGTGTATCCCCGCCAGCGGATCACGTGAGTGCTCGATTCCTCCCGCAAATTTTACGGTTCCTTCCATCTTCCCTGTCAGCTTTCCGCGGCCCTGGGGGAACGCAGCGAGAAGATGGGCCACGTCAACGCCATTCATTTGCGCGTTTGCGCTGAAGCTGGCATTCCGCCCCGCCAAGTTAAAGGAGAGGTGGCCGGCGCCACGTCCGCCATAAGCTTCCAGGCTGCCGCCAGCGAAAAAAAACCTGCTTCGCCCTCAGCCGGAGCTTGGACTTTACGTTCGTCCCCTGAATTGAGACGAAGCGCACAGAATCCGCCTTCAGGTCTCCCTGCGCTGCGAACGAGGAATAAGCAGGATCCATGAACGTACCGAGGTCCACCTGCTTCAGTTTACTTGAGACGTTATGGGCTTCGAAAATGATGGCGCCAGGCTCGCCGGAGGGTAGAAGGTACGATGCCACCACTGACCTCCCTCAATTTCCACCCCGGAAATCACTCCCCACAAGGAGGTGTGCGAGCCTCCAGCCATTACCTTCTCCGGGGTTTTCGAGGGAGTGGATTTCTCAAAGTTCCACCCCTCGTCGGGGTCCGAAACCAGATTGAGCACCGCGTCATTCAACTTCAACGACTTGACGACGACCTGCCCATGCAATAACACGAGTGCGTCCAATATGGCATCAATCCGCCGCGCCTTAACGAAATAGCCGGAGGGAAAGCCGGCGGGGTTCTTTAAGCCGAAGTCGTCGATGCGAATTGACAGGCTTGGAAACAGAGTAAGAGCCAGGCGCCCGATCTCGACCGGCTTTCCGGTCTCTTCCTGCAGATAAGAGATAACTTCCCCCCGGTAGCGATCCAGATTGAAAAGAACGGGTGCGAGGATAATCAGCGCGACCAAGATAGCGGCGGCGACGAGAATCAGGGCGGTCCTGCGACGAATGGCCATGGCAAGTTCAGGACTCTATTCAGAATTTCCGCTGTTGTATCCCGGGTAGCCGCAATTATACATCAGTCCGCTACCTCCAGTCCCGGCATGCATATCCCCATCGCAAAACCTGGCTGAGCAATTTTGACCAATCGGGTGAGCAGTACTGGACTGAAACATGATTCACCCCAGGATATAAGGAGTGTGCAGCGAGGGCTCCGGCTGATTGATATTGCCGCCTGCCGGGTAGCAGGGAAAAGGAAAATAGATCATGAGAGCGCAATGGATTTCGAGGCGGCGTCGAGGCGGATTGTGTCGCCTATTTCTTCGGTGCCACTGTTGACGTTTGACTGTGCGGGGATAAGGAGGACACCGATGAGCAGATTCAGCATAGGGCTTGTCCTGTTGATTTTCGGTGCGGGTCTACTCCTGGTCGGTGGGATTTCCTATACGACCCAGGAAAGAACCAAAATAGGGCCTATCGCGATCGAGCATCCGGAGCAGCATCGCATCCCCTATTCGCCGCTGGCGGGAGTGCTTCTGGCAGTGACGGGCGGGGCTCTGATGTTTACGGGGCGCGCCAAGAACCCTTAGGCGTAATTCTACGCGAGATCGCGCCTCTGGCAGGAAGCACCGTGTCTCGGACACCCGGCGGGCTCATGAATGGCCCGCAGCAAGCATTCTTGGAAATGGAGAACCGTATGACTCCGATCAGCGAAACAATTTGGACCAGGGTTATCTTCACCCTTCTGATGACTGGGATGCTAGGGCTAAGCCTGATGCCGCTCGCTTCCGCACGCGATCGTGGCGATATTAAGAAGGTACAGGAGAGTCTGCGCGACAAAGGCTATTACCACGGGAAGGTCGATGGCATCCCGGGCCCCCAAACCCGCGAAGGGATTCGCCAGTATCAGAAGTCTGAAAATCTACCCGTTACAGGACGTCTGAATGCCGAGACGGCGGGCAAACTCGGAGTGGGCCCGGAGTCGGAATCCGGCGATTTCAAGGGCGCAGGCCATGAGATTGGAGCGGGTGGCAAGGAACTCGGGCACGAGATGAAGGAAGGTAAACCCATCGCAGCGGGTAAAGAAATGGGTAAGGGTCTAGGCCGAGGAGGCAAGGACATTGGTAAAGGGGTCAAAAAAGCTGTCAGCCCCGAAAGCGACCGTGGGGACCGTGAAAAGAAGCAGCATGCTGAGAAACCGGACAACCCGCAGTAGTTGATTTGGCCGTAGTCGCGTCTGTCCGGCGAAGCCGGGAGACGCAAGAGGTCGAGTGAGGAACTGGCAATCGAGCTGGTTCCTAGCGTCAGGGCCTATAGATTAATGACTGTTGGTTCAAAATGCAGCGAGCCGGTAGCCTCCCCTAAATACGTCAGACCGGGAGCGAAGTCAATCCGGAGCTGAAAGGAGGTTCCCATGTTACTGATCCTGCTGATTGTCGTATTGGTGCTTGTGTTTGGCGGCGGGGGCGGCTATTACGGATACCAGAGATGGGGTTCGGGCGGAGGCATCGGGATCGTCGGGCTGGTTCTGATCGTTCTGGTGCTCTTGTATCTGTTCGGCGGATTGCATCTGTCCCGGTGAGGTTTGATCTGAAACCGAGAGAAGGTAAGAACTCATAAGGCTCAGAGGAAGCACGAGTATGAATCGAACGGCTACATACGAAGCTTTGAAAGCAAGCCCCAGCGCGGCGGGAACCGAGCGCGCCCGGCCGCTCGACAATCGGCGGAGGCAGGCGACGACGGGACAAACTATTTACCGGTGAGTCAGGTGATTCGGACCAACGAACTTCAGGTCTGGTTCCTTTCGGAGCATCTCATTGATGTCCCAATGGCCCGCGCGGACTGATCGGAATGGCCTATACGCAGACGGCGGCAGCAGTCGGCGTCGGCGGACTGCTTAGGCTTTCTGCGGACCAGAGCACGGAATTCTCCAGGAGGTGGTGACATGCTCGCAACTCTCTTGATCGTCGTGGTGATTTTGATGCTGGTGGGTGCCCTGCCCCGATGGGGTCACAGCCGAAATTGGGGCTATTTCCCAAGCGGCGGGCTGGGTCTGGTTCTGGTGATTCTGCTAATCCTCGTGCTCGTCGGCAGGCTTTAGGGACAAGGGGCTCGATGCGTAGCCAGGACAAGTACGGTATATCTTAAAGTGTGGTTGCGTGGCCGCCCACGATAACAAACATCCACGGGCAGATTTGAGGAGGAAAAATGGCTCCTGACTATGACTTGTCGAACCTGCCGACCTCTCAGGTCGACCTGTGGATTTACCTCCAAGTCGATGCCATCTTCGACCAGATCATGGCTGACCAGGCCAAGCGCCTGGGCCTCCCCCTCGTTTCAGGGGACTGCACGGTTGCAGTCCTCACTGAGAAGCCGCCGGCGAGACTCAACAGCGTATGACTGGGAGCGGACCCCTGGGCCCGCCTCAGAAAGCGAAATTAGGAGGATTAGACCATGCCTTTAATGCAAATCGTAATTGCCCTGATCGTGGTTGGGGTTCTTCTCTGGCTCGTCAACAACTTCATTCCGATGGCGGGCTCCATCAAGTCGATCCTGAATGCTGTGGTGGTCATTTGTGTAGTCCTGTGGCTCCTGAATGTCTTTGGACTCTTTCATTCCGTCTCCAGGATGCATATAGGGTGAAGGCGGTCTTGGTTCAGGGCGGCAGCGCGATTCGTGGCTGGCGCATGACTGGATCGCTCAGGCAACCCAGGGGCTTCACAAATGCGCGGCGTGGCTTATGTGTCCCTTGCAAATAGCTGGCTTGCCGGCTTTTCCGGGGGCTCTACGGAGTGGTTGGGGGGGGCGCCAACCGCGTTCCGGGCGTGATAATGACTTCGCCGGTTGACCTCAGGCAGACCTCGTATACCCGGTCGGGCTCCAGACGCATGTAGGGCGCATCGCCGTGGATAGCCCGCACGCCGTGCTCCTTCGCTAGTTTCTCGTCGTTGGCGAGTTCCCAGAAGCGTTTCCAGAGCTCCTTCTCGAAACCGCTGGAGGCTTGCTGCCCGGCGTAGGCCTCGGGTGCCTGGCCCTCGGTATCGATGACGAACCCATCTTCGGCCCGCATGGTGCTGGAGAAGATCCGCCGGAACAGCATGAGCGCCCGGCCTTTGAAGGGGTCGCCCTGCTCGATGAAGTGGTCGTCGAACTTGATCACTAGGGTGTCAAAATAGACTTCTTGCCCCGGCAGAGTCACCTCTCGGGAGACATCCATCGGCTTGCCGGCTTCGTCAATCTCGGTGAACCGGATGGTAGTTTGCAGGTTCCCCTGCTGGTCCTTCCCCTGCCGCAGAACCTCGATGCGGGCCCGGCGATCGATGCGCTTCAGGATCTTCAGGTAGGCCTCGAGGCGCTGCTTCTCTTGATCGAGTCTGAGAATGGTCTCTTTCTGCTCGCTGATCTGGTCCTGCAGTGCCCGCTGCGGCTTGACAACCAGTTCATACGCCAGATAGATCCCGGCGGCGGCAACTGCGACCAACACTACGGACCAGACAAACAACCGAATGGGAAAATGACGGTGGTTGTCCATAGGACCCTCAACTTCAAAAGGAATAACTGGATCTACTGGATCGGATGCCCTCGCTCGCTTCCCAAGTTGAGACCCTGAACACCCCACGCCTTAACCAGCATGGGTTCCTCAGTCTGCCGGACGCGCAGCAGAAGGTCGAAGCCTGGCGGCCGGACCACAACCGGGTCCGGCTTCATAGCTCGCGGGGAATCAGAAAAATTCACAGCGCGGGGCAGGTCATTGCCAGAACAGCAGTCATGGCTCTGAATTGCATAGTCTCCTCNNGTACCCTCTTGGCCGCCGGCATCGTTCGCTTCGCCGTTCCCGTACGCGCCGTGTTGATCAGTGTAAGGGCGTCTTTAGCATTGAACGGGTACCGACGAACGGACTGTTGTCCCGTAGTACTCAGGACGACATCCACGCGGCGGTTCTGGGCCAAGACAATCACTTGCATATTGCTAAACAATTTCTGCCGCTCCCCCGGGGTCAAGTCGGGATTCTGTTCCATCTGTTCCCTTACTTGCGCGGTGTCCAGATTTTGCTCTTTACCGAACGACCGCGTCTCGATGCTGCCCGCGGGAACGCCCTGCTCGACCAGGAAGCTCATGCTACGTGCCACGCGTCGGTCCGTAAGGGCCTTATTGTATTCTACCGATCCGCGTTGGTCCGCATGCCCTTCCAAGGTCAAGTGGGCATCCGCCTTGAATTCGAGATATTTCTTGAAGTCGACGGCCAGCGTCCTGAGGATGTCCTGCTGACTCGCCATCAGGCCGCCGTTGGGATTCTCGGGCGTAGGCTGAGCCGTCGGGAAGTATATGCTGTGAAGTGCAAGCCTAGTTTCCAATTCCGTTTGCGCCGCAGTGGCCTGCGGCATCTGCACGTCGAAGTCTACTGAGCATTCGGCGGTGCCGCCCCGCCCATCGTCCACGTGGCCTGTCACCGTNNAACGGGGCGTTGTCCGGATTGCTGGCCGTCGCAGTGATCTGCAGGCGTTCGCCGACCATGATGGAGTGCCGGTCCGCCGAGCAGCTCATCGTGGGCGGGTGATTCGGCCGCGGTTCGACGCGAATATCCACCGAACAATCCGCCGTGCCGCCCCGGCCGTCGTCCACGCGCACTTTTGCCGTATAGGTTCCCGCGGCCCCGCCGGAGGAGTTCCATCGGACTTCAGGGCCGGAGCCCTCCACGGCGCCACCCGTTGCCGTCCAAGTGTAAGTCAGGGGATTGTTGTCCGGACTGCTGGCCTGGACGCGCACGGCGACTACGTCCCCCGATTCAGCATAGACCATACTCTTGTCGGCCGAACACGAGGCCACGGGTGGCCGGTTGGGGGGCGGAGGTGGAGGCGGAGGTACGGGATGATTCCCACCGAAGCGGAAGACGATTCCCGCCGAGAGGCGCAGGTCGTCCTGCCTCGCCGTTTGTCCCGCGCTGGAGGAACGATCCGCGAACCGGGTCATCAAGTATTCGGCTTGAAACACCCGCAATGCGACGTGATGGGTTAGCGTGATGTCGAGTCCGCCTCCGGCGGTCATGGTAAAGGCATTCTCGGAAGGAAGGGGCGTACATCCAACTCCTGAACACCCGTTGACCGTCACGTCACTGGCGTATACGCCTCCAAACAGAGCCTGGGCAAAGGGAGTAACCCTCCCGTGCCGGAGGGAAAGGCGCGGGCCAACCATGTACGTGAAGACGTTCCCACTCGCGTTCACCACGCCGCCGGTCGGAGGCGCGTCCGGGCCGAACTTATTGGCATGGTAGCCGCCAAAGTC
>PMYF01000267.1:7471-8927 GCA_003171295.1 Acidobacteriota bacterium
GCTCATCGGAACGGCCCGGAAATTCGAGTAGCCCAGAAAAAGCTCAAACCTGGGAGTATAGCTGTCCGCGCCTCTCGATTGCGGCATGGGCGACGCCGGCAGGCGCTCTGGCGCCGTAATAGGCGACAGGGCTTTGGCCAAGGCAACGCGTGCGGCACGGGAATTGACAGCCATATCCTTCTTCGCTGTGGCTGCCGGCGTTGCCGTGTCATCCGCACAGAGTAAGAGGGTAGGCGCCAGTAAGAAAGCAACCGCCATTGTGGTAATAATCCGAGTTCCTAATCTCATTGTTGCCTCCTGAATTGTGCCTACTCACTCAGAAGCGGGGCATCAAGAGTCCCGCTCCTCAGCCACGGCTCTTTTCTCGTCGTACTCTTGCATCAAATACCTCATGCCTCAGGGAGCAGGCACGTTGATGACGGTGTTCACCATGGTCACCGATGCATTCAATGCCAACGCTCTGCCATTCAGTGTCGTAATCGCGGCGTTGCCGGCAGTCGAGAACGTAATTCCTGCCTTAGCGATGATGGTTCCCACCATGGTACCGCCCCCAGCCCCATTGATTGTTGCGGCGGTGCCGACCTGCCAAAAGACGTTCTTAGCCTGGGCGCCGTTAACCAGGATCACGCTGCGAGGGGCCCCCGCGGCGCCCACGGTGAGTGAACTCGCCATCTGGAAGACCCAGACAGCATTCGCGTTCCCCTGGGCGTTGAGCGTGAGATCCGATCCCGTTAACAGGAACGTGCCCGAGACGGAGGTATAGGTGCCCGGAGCGAGGACGAGCCCGCCGAGCTGGCCGCTGCCTGGATCCGCACCTCCTGGTAGTGCAGCGAGGGCGTCATACGCGATAAGCGCATCGGCTGCAGCCTGGGTTGCGATCGCCATGGTGGCAGCAGTTCCTTCATTAGGACACGTGAGAGTAGTGGGAGGCGGGGCAGCAGTAAATATCTCGCCGTTGACTGTTCCCACGTTAAGCGTAGTTTCGGTATATATACATCCTGCTGAAAACTGGATGTAGGGGACGGTGGTATCGTGGAACCCCGTCATCGTAGTAGAAACACCGGTAGTCCCAATATCCCCATTTATCACGGTATTAATCCCCTGGTTGGTCATCCCGGCGCCACCCCCAAAACCTCCGAAAGGCGCGGCCGCTCCAAGGGATACGGGCGCTAAACATGCCGCCCCTGTTGTGAAGTTCCATATATCGGGACTTGCCAGTGCATTGCCTGCCAGGTCGGTGACCCCGGTCGAGATCATGGCAGTGAAGGTACCAGTTGCGAGATTGCTCAAGGGTGTGAAGGTTGCGATTGTACCTGTTACGTCTAGGGAGATTGTTCCGGTTACGGGCAAACCGGCGTCTGTCACCGTAAAAGTCGCTGTGTTGATCGTTGCAGGGTCCATTGCCGTACTGAAGGTTGCGTTGACCGCGTTGGGACACACCCCGCTGGCATTACTC
>PMYF01000733.1 GCA_003171295.1 Acidobacteriota bacterium
GGGGCGTTGCCCCCGGCTATTTAATCGATCCCCTGCGGGGATTAGGGAGGGACTGCGCCAATGAGTTTTTCCGCGGAGGGAAGGTCAGGCGGCAATGGGAAACAGCAACGTGAAGGTCGAGCCTTTGCCCAACTGGCTTTCGACGGTGACCGTGCCGTTCAGGCGCTCGGCGAGGTGCTTGACGATGGATAGACCCAAGCCCGTCCCGCCCACTTCCCGCGAGCGGGCCTTATCCACGCGATAGAAGCGCTCGAAGATGCGGGGCAGGTCGTCGTAGGGGATCCCGATGCCCGTGTCGCTAATGGAGATACTCACCCGGCCGTCGGTGGGGCGTGTGATCTCCACCAGCACCTCCCCGGAAGGCCGATTGAACTTGACCGCGTTATCCAGGAGGTTGACCAACGCCTGCTCAATCTGGAAGCGGTCGCCCAACACCCGCGCCTCTTCCATACGCCCGCAGGCCACGGCGACGCCGCGCACGCGCGCTTCGGCTTCCACGGTGCGCATGGCTGACTCCACCGCCGCGCGCATGGGGACGGGCTCAGGTCCGGCCCGCACCTTGCCCGATTCGAGTTCGGAAAGCGTAAGCAGGTCCGAGGCAATGTTGTTCAGCCGGATGGCATGCGCCTTGATGATCTCGAGAAAGCGGCGATTGTTCTCCTCGTCCTCCAGCGCCCCTTCCAGCAGCGTTTCGGCGTAGCCGCGGATGGCGGTGAGCGGGGTGCGCAGTTCGTNNACGTTCGCGACAAAGTCCCTGCGGACGCGCTCCAGGCGCTCCAGATCAGTGATGTCATGCAGGATGGCGATGGCGCCGCGCCCTGTGCCCGAGTGCAGCGGCGCGGCCTGCACCTCGAAGATGCGCTCGGCGGCGCCGGGAAGTTGCAGGCGCCGCTTCACAGACTCGCCGCTGGCCAGTACGCCCGCCAGGATCTCCCGCAACGCGGGGTTACGCACCAAATCAACCAGCGGCAGCTTGGCCGGGATGGGGTTGGCCGCACCCACGGCGCGCGCGAACGATTCATTGGCGAAGGTGATGCGCAGATTGTTATCCACCGCCAGCACGCCTTCCACCATGCTGGCCAGGATGGCCTCGCGCTGCGCCGACTCCACGCTCAACCGGTCCACCAGATCCCGCAGTTGCAAGGCGGTGGAGTTCAGCGATCGCCCCAGCGCCCCCAGTTCGTCGTCGGCAGTGGGCAGCGGGACTTGGACGAAGTGCTCACTCACCAGACCTTCGGCAAAGGCCCGCAGCCGGGCAATGCGCCGGGTGAAAGATTGTGAGAAGAAATTGGCGATGACCAGTGCCACCAGCGCTGCCAGGAGAGACGCACTCAAAATGCGCCAGCGCACCGCTGCGATGGAGGAATCCACGTCCTCCAGCGGCAAGGCCAGGCGCAACACGTGCCCCGGCTCCCCCCGGTAGTCCAGCCGCAGGGCAAGATAGCATAGGTCGCGATTGATCGTGGCGCTGTGGCGGGTCGAAGTGCCCACGCCATTCCGGTAGGCCGCCTGGATTTCAGGACGCTGCGCGTGATTTTCCATGCTTTCCGGGTCGTGGTGGGAATCCGCCAGCACCACACCCCGCGAGTCGATGAGGGTGACCCGGGCGCGGGCCCGCAGGGAGGCTTGGTGCGCCCAATCCTCCAACCCTGCGAGCGGAACCTCCCGAACTTCCCCTTGCAAGATGCGCGCTTCCGCCTCCAGTCTCATCTCCACGCTTTGGACTTCGCGACGTGAGGTGTAACGAGTGAGGTTGAAATCCAACACCGCCAGAGTGACGGCAATCAGCAGGAAGGCGCTGGCCAGAAGCTTGCGAAAGATGGGACTGCGGAAAGTCATAAGGGCAGGACCGCGAAACAGGTTTGTCGTGCGCGCTGCACCCGGCGCACCCCACCGCGAGGTGGGGGCATCATCGGTTCCTGGCCGGGCTCACCCGCCCGAATTACATCACAGGGATTCGTGGGTAGCAATCACTTCGCACGTGGAGACCGGGCCGCGCGCCGACTGCGAGGCGCGTGACTACGCCTCGACGCCTTCCAGGACTCCCGGTGCAAAACGGTAGCCGCTGCCCCGCACCGTCTGCAAGAAATGTGGGCGGTTCGGTGCCTCTTCGATCTTCTCGCGCAGGCGGCGAATGTGCACGTCCACGGTGCGCGGCGTCACGAAGCGGTCACGGCCCCAAACTTCATCCAGGAGGCGATCGCGATTGAAAACGTGGCGCGGATGCGAGGCCAGGAAGTACAGCAGCTTGAATTCAAGCGCGCTCAGCTCCACGGCGCGCCCATGCACGCTCACTTCCTGCGTGCGCGTGTCGAGCCGCAGCCCACCCGCTTCCACCACTTCGCGTTTTTCCGCCACGCGCTCCTGCCGGCGCAACACAGCTTTCACGCGTGCCACCAGTTCGCGCGGGCTGAAAGGCTTTACCACGTAATCGTCTGCGCCAAGTTCCAGGCCCAGGACGCGGTCCATCTCCTCGCTGCGGGCGGTGAGGAAAATGACGGGCAGTGGCTTCAGTCGTTCGTCCGCGCGCAGGCGCTTGCAAATCTCGAACCCATCCTCGTCGGGAAGGAGAATGTCCAGCAGGACGAGGTCGGCGGGATTACGCCGCAGGAACTCCAGGCCCTCACGGCCGCGCGCGAAGCTTTCGACTTCGAAACCTTCTTTGCGAAAGTTGTACCGGACCAGTTCAACGATATCGCGTTCGTCTTCGATGATCACTACGCGTTGTCGCACGTCGAAATTATAACATCCGAAATGTTACGGGCATATTAATAGATGAAGCAACCGGCATGACAGGATCTGCCACCCCGCGCCGACGCCTGACCGGCAGGGGCGACAGTCCAGCGAGGCCAGAACGGCGCTTGACGGGCGCTCCGGCGCGATTTAGCATGGGAGGTTGGCGTTTTCTCGAAATTCCTCACTGTAGGGCTCAGGGCGAATGATCGACCGCATTACAGTTCGGGGCGCGCGCCAGCACAATCTGAAAAACATCAGCGTGGAGATTCCGCGCAACACCCTGACCGTGGTCACGGGGCTGAGCGGATCGGGCAAATCCAGCCTGGCGTTCGACGTGATTTACGCCGAAGGCCAGCGCCGCTACGTGCAGACGCTCTCCGCCTACGCGCGGCAATTCCTGGACCAGCTCGAGCGGCCCGACGTGGACACCGTCGAGGGCCTGAGCCCGGCGATTTCCATCGAGCAGAAAACCACCAGCCGCAGCCCACGCTCCACCGTCGGCACGATCACGGAAATCTACGATTACCTCCGGCTGCTTTACTCCTCGATCGGCGTCCCGCACTGCCACCGCTGCGGGAGGCAAATCTCGCGGCAAACCACGGAGCAGATCGTCGCGTCGCTCATGGCACTGTGCGCGGCGGGCGCCAACGGCGAAGGCGAGCGCGTGATGATCCTGGCGCCCATTGTGCGCGGCCGCAAGGGCGAGTTCCACAAACTCTTCGAACAACTGGCGGCGGAAGGCTATGTGCGCGTGCGCGTCGATAAGCAACTGCGCCAATTGGAAGAAGAGATCAAGCTGGATCGGCGCAAGAACCACTCCATCGAAGTCGTGGTGGACCGCCTGCTGCTGAAACCTGGTATCGAGGGCCGCCTGGCATCGTCCCTGGAGACGGCCATGAAGCTGGCCAAGGGCATCGTCGAAGTGGCTGTGGTGAACGGTGAGGAGCACCTCTATTCGCAGGAATGGGCGTGCGTCGAATGCGGGATCAGCGTCCCGGCGCTCGAGCCGCGCTCATTCTCCTTCAATAGCGTTTATGGCGCCTGCGCGGCGTGTCGCGGCCTGGGCAGCCAATATACGTTCGACCCCGCCAAGGTCATCGTGGATTGGTCACGGCCGTTGCTGAAAGGCGGGCTGGGCCCCGGGGCAGGCTCGGGCTCCCTGCAGCGCAGCCTGTTGCGCGCCGCGGAGCATTTCGGCTTCGACCTCGAGACCCCCTTTGAGCGCTTTCCGCGCAAAATCCAGAACCTGCTGCTGTATGGGAAATCCGGCGAAGGGTCAAAAGCCCCGTCGGGATTCAGCGGCATCCTGCCACTGCTCGAACGTTGGTATGGCGAAGCGAGGTCCGAAAACTTCCGCGATTGGTATAGCCAGTATATGTCCGCCGTACCCTGCCCCCAATGCCAGGGCAAGCGCCTGAAGCCGGAAAGCCTGGCCGTTACGGTGATGGGCTCTTCGATTGCCGCCCTCACCGCGCTACCGGTCAGCAAAGCGCAGCAAGCGCTGGGGGCGCTGCAACTGACGCCGCGCGAGGAGCTCATAGCGCGGCGCATCGTGAACGAGATTGCCGAGCGGCTGGAATTTCTGGACGCCGTCGGCCTCGGCTATCTGAGCCTGGACCGGTCGGCCTCCTCGCTCTCGAGTGGCGAAACCCAACGCATCCGCCTCGCCACGCAGATCGGGTCGAAGCTGCGCGGCGTGCTTTACGTGCTCGACGAGCCCAGCATCGGCCTGCATCCGCGCGACAACCAGCGCCTGCTCGGTACCCTCGAGCAACTGCGCGACATGGGCAACACCGTGCTGGTCGTCGAGCACGATGAGGAAACGATTCGCCGCGCCGACTACGTCATCGATCTCGGGCCCGGGGCGGGCCAGCAGGGTGGATACCTGGTGGCGGCGGGGCCGCCCGGGAAGATCGCGGCGACCGAAAATTCGCTGACGGGACAGTACCTCTCCGGCCTGCTCCGCATCCCGGTACCGGCCGTACGTCGCGCCCGCAATGGAAAAGTCGTGACCGTGCTCGGCGCCCGGGCCAACAACCTGAAGAACCTCGACGTTGAGTTTCCCCTGGGCCTGCTGACCGTGGTGACGGGCGTTTCGGGCTCGGGAAAATCCACGCTCGTCAACGACATTCTGCATCGCGCCATCGCCAAGAAGCTCTACCGGGCCATCGAGGACCCAGGCGAGCACCGGGCCATCCTGGGCCTGGAGCACCTGGATAAGGTCGTCGTCATCGATCAGGCGCCCATCGGCCGGACGCCGCGTTCGAATCCCGCCACATACACCGGCGTCTTTACGCCCATCCGCGAGATCTTTGCCATGCTCCCGGAATCGCGCGAGCGCGGCTATCGCGCCGGGCGCTTCAGCTTCAACGTCAAAGGCGGGCGCTGCGAGGCCTGCCAGGGCGAAGGGCTGCGGCGCATCGAAATGAATTTCCTGCCAGACGTTTTTGTGACCTGCGAGGGGTGCCGCGGACGGCGCTACAACTCCGAAACGCTGGCGGTGAAGTACAAGGGTGTTTCCATCGCCGATCTGCTGGACATGACGGCGAAGGACGCCCTGCCGCTGCTTGAAAATATCCCGCCGATTCGGCTGAAGCTGCAGACGCTGGTGGACGTGGGCCTCGGATACATTCATCTGGGCCAGCCGGCCACCACGCTTTCGGGCGGCGAGGCACAGCGCATCAAGCTGGGCCGCGAGCTCAGCCGCCGTCAGACGGGCCGCACCCTCTACATCCTTGACGAACCCACCACCGGGTTGCATTTCGCCGACGTAAAGCAGCTATTGGAAGTGCTCAATCGCCTGACCGACCTGGGCAATACGGTCATCATCATCGAGCACAACCTCGACGTCGTGAAACAGGCGGACTGGGTGATCGATCTGGGCCCGGAAGGCGGGGACGCCGGCGGCCGCATCGTGGCCCAAGGCACCCCGGAAGAAGTGGCGCGCGCGAAGAAATCGTACACCGGTCAGGCCCTCGCAGCGATGCTGAATGGCAACGGGAAGCCGGGCGCGGGAGCAGGAAAGTGAACATGCCGGACGACACCGGGAATCTCTTCCAGGAACCGAGCGGCGGTCCGCCGGAAATCCTCGCGCCACGACCGGCCGCCCCGCTCGTGCCGCGGGAGATTTGGACACTCCGTGACCTGCTGCTGTTTGTCGGCTTCATTCCCTTCGCCTTGCTTGCCTCAAACCTGCTCCTGTTCATCGGCTATGTGACGCTGCGGCCTTTCGCCGGATGGCGCACGCCGGTGGAGTCGCTGCCTTCCAACACTTTCTTTCTGCTGATCCTGCAATCCCTCTTCTATTTCTTCATCCTGGGCTATCTCGTCCTGTTGGCCAGGATTCAGCATCATCAGCTTTTCTGGAGATCCCTGGGGTGGAAGAAGCCCACGGGAGGACAGGTGCTGGCGTATCTCGCGGGCGGAGGGGTGCTGGCCATCGTCATTGTCCTGGCACCACCCCTGCTGCCCGATGCGGAGGCATTTCCGCTGGAGCAGCTCTTTACCTCGCGGGCCGCGTCTTACGCCATTGGGGCGTTCGCTATCGGCGTTGCCCCAGTGATTGAAGAGTTGGTTTTTCGCGGACTCCTGTTCGCCATTTTCGAGCGCGCCGTGGGAGTGCGCTTCGCCATCGCCANNGGTCGGGGACCCTCACCCCCAGCATTCTTCTCCACGTCGGATATAATGCCAGCATGATGACCAGCCTCTTCTTCACCACCCAGCACTTCCGGGTCCTGGAGAGCCTCCTCGCGCGGTGAAGAGCTGCAAGGCTGCGATCAAGGCGGACTCAGGTTGACTGAAAAAGAAAACCCCTCACCCGGCTCGCTACGCTCGCCACCCTCTCCCCTTGAGGCTGTCTCAAGGCTCGGCGTCGCCCGCAGTAGTGCGGCCCTATGAGGGACGATTGCTCTTTGTAGCGGCGATGTCCTCATCGCCGATCGCCGGTGGGGACACCGGCGCTACAACTGGGCGGGGGGTCTCATGCTTCCCGGCGGCGTTTGACGGCGATCTGCAGGCGTTTGATTTTCTGATTGAGGGTGGAGAGGGGAATCTTGAAGCGCTCGGCGGCGTCGGTCTGGCTCCAATTGGTGCGGCCGAGCATGTCGAGAATGACGCGCCGCTCGCAGTCCTCCATGATCTCGAAAAGGGAGCGCCCCTCCAGGCTTTCCACCGGGAACGAGTGGCTAGCCGGGGCGCCGTTCTCAAAGAGCTGTTCGGGGAGAAGTTCGGTGCCGAGCACCGCGCCGGAGGCCAGGACGACGGCACGCTCGACAGCATTTTCCAGCTCGCGGACGTTTCCGGGCCAATTGTAATCCATCATAACCTTCAGAGCTTCAGGAGAAAACTGCAGGCCCGTGCGGTTATTCTCAGCGCAAAACTTCCGCAAGAAGTGCTCGGCCAACTGGGGAACATCTTCCTTGCGCTCGCGCAGCGGCGGGAGGCCCAAGGTAATGACGTTCAGGCGATAGAAGAGGTCCTCGCGGAACTTACCTTCCACGACCATCTTGCGCAAGTCCGCATTGGTCGCCGCCAGGATGCGCACATCCACTTTGATGGTTTCGGTCCCNNACGTTCCTGGATGACCCGCAGCAACTTGGTCTGAGTTTCCACGCCCACCGTGCCGATCTCGTCAAAGAAAATTGTGCCCTGGTCGGCGACTTCGAAAAGCCCGCGCTTGGTAGCGATGGCGGAAGTGAACGCTCCCTTGACGTGGCCGAAGAGCGTGCTCTCCAGCAGGTCAACCGGCAGGGAGCCGGTATTGACCGGTACAAAGGGGCGATCGGCGCGAGGGCTGGTGGCATGAATGGTCTTGGCCACCAGTTCCTTGCCGGTGCCACTCTCACCGGTGATCAGCACGGTGGCACGACTGGCGGCGACCTGCGTGATCAGGTCCATCACCTTATGCATCTTCTCGCTCTTGCCGATGACGTTGGGCAGGGCATAGCGCTTCAAGGCGCGGCGGAGCTGGATGTTTTCAAGCTGCAGGCGCGATTTGTCAAGCGTGTTGCGGATCTCCAGCAACAGCTTGTCGTTGTCCCAAGGCTTGGTGATATAGCTGTCGGCGCCGTGCTTGGAGGCCTGGAAAGCCATCTGGGTGGAAGCGTAGGCGGTGATCATGATCACGCCGATCTCGGGACTGTCGCGCTTGATTTGCTGGAGCAGTTCAAGCCCATTGCGGTCGGGCAGGTTGATGTCCAGTAAAACCAGATCGAAGAGACCGTTTTCAATGCGTTCCACGCCTTCGCCGCCAGTCGCGGCGCAGTCCGCCTTATAGCCTTCGAGCTTCAATAGTTGCTCGAGACTTTCCCGGATTTCCTGTTCGTCATCAATGACGAGAATGGAGCCTTTAGATGACATTTACCGGTTTCCTTACTGTGGGAAATTCCAGCCGGAACGTGGTTCCCCTCCCCACTATGCTGTCCACCTGGATCGATCCGGAGTGCTCCCGGATGATGCCGTA
>PMYF01000019.1 GCA_003171295.1 Acidobacteriota bacterium
ATCGATACCGAATTGCCCGTCTACGCAGCAGCGCTGGAGCAGTTCAAGTCTGCCGGAACAACCGTGTGCATCTCCAGCATTGAGACCGTGCTCCTCGGCGCTGACAAGACCGTCACCCATAATTGGCTGAGCCAATCTGGTTTCCCCACGGTTCGCCAAGCCCTTCCATCCGAAGTGTTGCGTGAAAAAGCTTCCTGGCCCCTGCCCCTGATTGCCAAACCCTACAACGGAAGCG
Source organism: Acidobacteriota bacterium (assembly GCA_003171295.1). Classification (GTDB taxonomy): domain Bacteria; phylum Acidobacteriota; class Terriglobia; order UBA7540; family UBA7540; genus Bog-366. Next base: position 236 of record PMYF01000019.1, read on the forward strand.
CATCGGTAGGCGTGCGCCTCGTCACATCGTGGACGGAACTGGATCTCCTTAGGTCGGAAAGCCTTGATTATATCGTCCAAGAGAAGGCCAGCGGGCGTGAGTTTACGATTAACGTATACGTGAACCGGCAAGGCCAGTGCGTATGCGCTGTTCCACACTGGCGGCTGGAGGTCCGTGCCGGCGAGGTTTCCAAAGGGATAACCGTCAAGGACCCTCGCCTGATGTCGCTTGCACGTCGCATCGCCGAAGCATTGCCCGGCGCCTACGGCCCCATGAATGTCCAATGTTTTATGGACGATTCAGGCGAACCCAAAGTCATCGAAATCAATCCCCGGTTCGGCGGTGGCTACCCGCTGGCGCACCGTGCGGGGGCCAAGTTCACATCCTGGATACTTGAGGAATTGGACGGTCACAACTTATCCTATTTCGACGGCTGGCAAGACGGCCTGGCGATGCTCCGCTATGATGAAGCCGTCTATTTGCCCGCCGCAGCACTGGGTGTCAACGACTGATAGACCCGTTCGATTCGCGCCCCTTCGGCAAAACAGCAGAACAACATGAGTTTATCTCGTATGACCATTTTTGGCACTCTGCAAACGCCGCAGTTGGCCGCGCTGTGCCTCATCCTCGCGTTTTTCGTGTGGGGCTGCTACGGGCTCACCAGCTTTCCAGGTTTCAACCTCGATGAGCCGACCGTCGTTGACGCGGCATTGACCACACTGGATCAGGGGCGCCTCGCCATCCCGTCGGCCGGACCGGGAAGCGAACATGACCGCGCCTACGAATATCAGACCCCACTTCACGCCTTGGTGCTGGCCGTTTGGTTCAAAGTGACCACTCCTAGCCNNGGTACAGATTTATCTCGCCATGGCGAGGTTTGGGCCGTTCGCCCAATTCACGGCGGTGGCATTCTTGTGCCTGGATCCATTTTTCTCTGGGCATGCCAGGTTAATACGGTATGACTGGATTGCTATAAACGGCGTCCTATTCGCGTTTTACGTACTGTTTTGCGCTAACCAAGAGGCCACCTCCACAAAAGTTGCCGTACGGGCGGTCGTTGCGGGTGCGGCAACGGGCATCGCAATCGATGCCCATGCCCTCTACGTCGTATTCCTCCCTGTGATGGGTGGGCTCATACTTGCGCTGCCATTAGCTCCAAGGCAGCGGGTGTTTTCGCGTTTCGTAACCGCCTTCTGTTTTGGCGTGGCCTGCCTCGCAGTTCTCTCTCCCGTGATCCTTTACATTGCGGCTCATCAGGAGGCGATCAGAGGCCAACTTCTTTATCAGATTCTGCAGCGCCGTGCCCCGCTGTATTCCGGCAACTGGCTGGTAGCAGAAGGGCACAAGTACTTCGACTATTACAAGCGTGCGCCCCTCCTTTTGGTCTCTATAGTTGTATTTGCTGGACTAACCGCACGTTGGATCACGATCATTTTCCGCACCAAGGACCTGGGTCGGTCCGCTGAAACCATGGTCGCGGCCAGGCTGCTGTTTGCAGGCGTACTCTTGCCGGTCGTTCTGGCGTGCGTCTCGGGTCACTACCCCTGGCACCATTTGATGGTCGCGCCCATATGGGCGATGCTTGCCGGAACCGCCTGGTACGTTTTTCCGGCGTCCGGTGCAAGGTCCAGAACCAGGCCCGCCATGCTATTACTCCTCGGATTTACAGTGGTATCTGCCGGCGCAACAACGCTGGATCGAGCCATTCTGGCCCTTCAAGGCGGAGAGTCCCGCCAAATCGGGCCTGTGGCTGCGCAGATCACCAACTTAATCCCACCAGGGTCGCTGGTTTACGGCGACTATCGAATGATCTTCTTGGCACACCAGGAGAAGTGGCGCTTCGTCGCGCTCTATGTCGACTTGGACCAGGACACCGACGCTCTGGGGAGAACGCCCTTCGAATACCTGGTCCTTTCGGACGTCACAGGCATACCTGGGTGGTTAGACCTGAGCCGCTACGTCCGAGTAGGGGAAGTATCTGCACCAAGCCCGCGATTTGCACTGCCGAAGGCGTACACCCGATTTGTAGGCGGTGTCTCCCTACCATATAATGCTCCCGTACGTCTGGATATATACAGATTGTGCTTCCCGGTGTGCGGATCAAATACCGCAGGTAACTAGCCACCTCTTGAATGCGCGACTTATGCGTAGTGTTCGACCTCGACGACACCCTATATCTCGAACGCGATTACATCCACAGCGGCTTTGACGCCGTGGGCAAATGGGTGGGGGACTGGCTTTCGATTCCCGATTTCGCCGACCGATGCGCTACCACTTTTGAAGCAGGCAGGCGCGGGACTATTTTCGATTCGGTTCTTCGAGACTGTGGTCTTGATCCGGCTCCGCAACTGATCGCCGCACTCGTTGAGATCTACAGAGGCCACGCACCGGCGATCCGCATGCTCCCTGATGCCTCCAATACCCTGGATACCCTTTCTCGTGACTACCCAATTGCGCTGATCACCGACGGGCCGGTAGCCGCCCAGAGCCGGAAGTGCGAGGCGCTCGGCCTCCCNNGCCTGCACCCTTTCGAACGCGTAGCCGATCTGGTCAAGTCCGGAAAGTTCGCCTACGTGGCCGACAACCCCCTCAAGGATTTTCAGGCTCCCAAGGAACTCGGATGGACGACCGTACGCATACGACGACCTGGCGGCCTCCATTACCACCGGCCGAACGACATCGTCACCCCACAGTTTGAACTACCAGATTGCCTGGGCCTTCCCAAAGTTCTTTCCGAGGTCTGATTATGGC
>PMYF01000411.1 GCA_003171295.1 Acidobacteriota bacterium
CCCATGATTTTGCCGGTGGTTCTGGAAGTTTAGGGATGGAAGATTTGGGATTTTAGTGTTTGGAAGGATTTGAGATTGGAAGTCTGGCGATTGCATTCATCAAGACTCTGTAAACTCGCAGGTGTGCCAGCAAAGTGATGGAGCTTCTTCCAGAACCCAAAATCTAAAATCCAAAATCAGGAGTCTTATGCCACTGTACCAAGCGATCGCTCTTGCCGTCGTTCAAGGCCTGGCGGAGTTTCTGCCGATATCGAGCACGGCACACCTGGTGCTCTTCCCGTGGCTGCTGGGATGGAAGGATCCCGGCTTCACGTTTGACATCGCTCTGCATGCAGGAACTCTGGTGGCGGTGCTTGCCTATTTCTGGCGCTACTGGATCGAGATGCTCAAGCTGGTGCTCGGAATCGGTGGGAACAAGGCGGGGACGGCGGCCGGAAGTGGTGACACGGCCAAAGCCGGTGCGGTCACACTGCTCGGAGAGAACCGCAAGCTTTTCTGGTATCTCGTCGTGGCCACGATTCCCGCGGCCATCGTGGGCTGGCGCTTCGAGCACGCCGCGGAGGAGCAATTGCGCTCGCCCATCATCATCGGCTGGGCGCTTATCATCGTGGGTCTGCTGATGTGGGCCGGAGAACGGCTGGGAAGCCGCCAGCGCGACCTCGGCCAGGTGGGCCTCGCGGACTCGCTGCTGGTCGGCGTGGGACAGGCTTTCTCCGTCATCCCGGGTGTCTCGCGTTCGGGCTCGACCATGACCGTCGGCCTTTTCCGCGGCATGACGCGCGAGACCGCGGCGCGCTTCTCTTTCCTGCTTTCTACACCGATCATTGCCGGCGCGGCTCTGAAGAAGGCGCTGGAGCTTCGCCACTCCGGCCTGCCGGCGGAAATGCGCCTGCCCTTCCTCGTAGGAGTGCTCATTTCCGCGGTCGTGGGTTATCTCGTGATTGGCATCCTCATCCGTTATCTCGAGCGGCGAACCTTTACCGTTTTCGTTGTTTACCGGGTTGTGTTGGGCGTGATAGTATTGGCCCTTGGATGGGGATTGCGTCACTGACCGTAAGGTTCTAGTGGTAAGGTGTCGAGTGTTAGCGCCAGCTTCCTCTTGACACTGAATATCTAGAACCGTGCGCGTGCCTTTTTGAGGCACCGGTTCGGCAAAGTGAGGCAACCGATGGGAAGCCCCGCCCCGGCGTCTTCCTCCAAAAGCAAGGAAGCAAACTCCAAAAGCCCGAAAACTCCGCTGCTGGACTCGCGACGGCTCTCAGAGCTGATCGGACTGCTCACCGGCGTGACCGGCTTACTGACGCTGCTCAGCCTGGTGTCCTACCTGCCCGCAGACCCCTCGCTGAACACGGCGGTGGCGGCAGGAAGCTTGCCGCATAACTGGATTGGCCCGGCGGGCGCCTTCGTTGCGGACGCGCTCTTTCAAGGCTTCGGGTGGGTGGCTTACCTGATTCCGCTGGCGCTGCTGGTGGTGGGCACACGCTGGCTGATGGTACAGCCCTTTCGGGCGCCGCGCACCAAGGCGCTGGGGGCGGGAACGTTGGTCTTGTCGTTCGGCGCCCTGCTGGAGATCTTTCCCTACACGCCGACTATCCACGGCGCGCTGCGGGGCAGCGGCCTGCTGGGATATCTGACGGCGGCGGGCTTAATCCACATCTTCAACCGCGTGGGTGCGAGCATCGTGGCCACGACAGTGTTCCTGGCTTCCCTGTTCCTGGTCACGCGCTTTTCCTTCGGCGGGGCGACCGAGCTCCTGAAAAAGCGATGGGAGAGGAGCGTAACCCCGCTCAAAACCCGCTGGAGCAGGTGGCAACAGGCGCGTGCCACTAAAGCCGCCGAGCGCCAACGGAAACAATGGGAGCGCCAACGCGTAATGGGAAAGCCGGCGGTGGTGATTCAGAAAGCCGCAGCCCGTGCGGCGGCCCCGGCGCAACCCGCCGCGCCGCCGGCCGCGAGCGCGCCCAACATCGTTCCACCCGCCCTCTCCGGGTCCCAGGAAAAGCCCACGCTGGCGCCGGTAGTGCGTTTGCCAAAGCCGGCTGCAGACGCTGCCCCGCCCCAGATCGCGGGACGTGGAGCGCATGGCTACAAGCTGCCCAGCCCTTCGCTGCTGCGGCCTCCAGGAGATGCGCAAGGGATCGATGAGGACGAATTGAAGGGACGTGCCATCCGGCTGACTGACAAATTCAGCGAGTTCGGAGTCACCGGCAGCGTCACGCAGATTCATCCCGGCCCGGTGGTAACCACTTACGAATTCAAGCCAGAAGCCGGCATCAAGTACAGCCGCATTACCAACCTGGTGGACGATCTGTGCCTGGCCATGAAAGCCGAGTCGATTCTGATCGACCGCGTCGCCGGCAAATCCACGGTGGGCATTGAGGTCCCGAACCTCCACCGTGAAATCATTCACCTGCGGGAACTGGTGGAGTCGACGGAGTTCTACGCGTCGCCATCCAAGCTCAGCCTTGGCCTGGGAAAAGACATCACGGGCAAAATCCGCATCGCCGACCTGACGCAGATGCCCCACCTGTTGATCGCCGGTTCGACGGGTGCCGGTAAAAGCGTGGCAATTAACTCCATGGTTATTTCTATACTTTATAAGTCCACGCCACAGGAAGTGAAGCTGATCTTGATCGACCCCAAGCGCCTGGAATTGAACCTTTACGACGGGATTCCGCATCTGCTTACACCCATCGTCACCGAACCCAAGCAGGCCGCCAACGCCCTGCGCCGCGCGGTCATGGAGATGGATGACCGGCTGCGAAAGCTGGCCGAGCACGGAGTCCGCAACATCGACCAGTTCAACCGGTTGTTCGAGCCGGAATCGACCCTAAATCTGTTCGACAACAACGGCGAGCGCGAGCACCCCCTGCCCTACATCGTGATCGTCATCGATGAACTCGCCGACTTGATGATGGTGGAACCGCAAGGGGTGGAGGAATCCATCACCCGCCTGGCCCAGATGGCGCGGGCCGTGGGCATTCATCTGATCCTGGCCACCCAGCGGCCATCCGTGGATGTAATCACGGGCTTGATCAAGGCCAACATGCCGTCACGCATCTCCTTCCGCGTCGCCTCCAAGGTGGACTCGCGCACCATCCTGGATGGTAACGGCGCCGAAGCCCTGCTGGGACGCGGCGATATGCTCTTCCTGCCACCCGGCAGCGCCCGCCTGCAGCGCCTGCACGGGCCACTTATCACCGAGCAGGAAATCGAGAAGGTGGTGGACTGGTGGAAATCACAGTCAGAGCCTCAATACGACGGGGACTTCCTGGAACCCATCCATGACAAGGAGGAGGGAAACCCGCCGGAAGACGATGAGGAAACCGCCGAACTGGATAGCGTATACGAAGAAGCCGTCCGCATTGTGGTGGAATCCGGCAAGGCCTCCACTTCCCTGCTGCAACGGCGGCTGCGCCTGGGGTACGGCCGCGCCGCTCGGCTCATCGACATGATGCAGAAGGACGGCATCGTCAGCGCGCCCGACGGCGCGCGCCCCCGCGAAGTCCTGAAGCGCCCCGACTGGCTGCGCGCGGTGGATGAGTCGCTGCGCTAGACTTGCTTACTCTGTCACCGTAGGACGCGGCCGCCCCAGACCCTGCGCCGTAGTCTGGCCGCCGTGGCACGACCTTCCTGATTATTCCCGCATCTTGCGCCACATTTCCCGGAACTTCCCTCGTCCGATGGCGTATTAACCTTTGAGGGCTCCGTCCAATCTGAAGGGCGGGCCCGAAAGGGCGTGTCCGCCGGGAGGCCTGGTCATGGAATCGTTCAGAAGCCAGCTCAAGCAAATCTTCCGCAGGTTCGCTCGTGCGCCGATCTTCACTATCATTACGCTGGTCATGCTCGGCGTGGGCGTGGGAGCGAACACGGCGGTGTTCAGCGTCCTCGAGGGCGTCTTGATGAAACCGTTGCCTTACCCCCACCCGGAAGAACTGGTGGGCATCTGGCACGCGGCTCCCGGCATCAACTTCAAGGATTTGCCTGCCTCACCCTCCATGTACTTTATCTATCGGGAACAAGGCCGCACTTTTCAAGATGTTGCCCTATACACGGGTGATTCTGTAAACGTAACGGGTGTGGCGGACCCCGAGCAGGTAGGGGCCATCCGGGTTACAGACGGCATGCTTCCCATTCTAGGCATACCGCCCCTGCTGGGGCGCTGGTTCAACCGTGCAGATGATTTGCCGGGCAGCCCAGACACGGTAATGTTGACGTATGGTTACTGGCACCGCAAGTTCGGCGGCGATCCGTCCATCGTGGGGCGAACCATCCGAGTGGACGGAAAGGCGCGGATCGTCATCGGTGTGATGCCGGAGCGATTCCAATTCCTGGATGACAACAGGCCACTGCTGATCCTGCCCCTTCAGTTCGACCGAGACAAAACATTTCTTGCAGACTTCAGCTACCCGGCCGTGGCTAGAGTCAAGCCGGGAGTCACCGTGGCGGAGGTTAACGCCGACGTGGAGCGGATGCTTCCGATCGTCAACCGGAGTTTTCCACCGCCGCCGGGCTTCAGTATCAAACTGCTCGAAGATGCGCGGATAGGTCCGAGCGTGCGGCCGTTGAAACAGGTTGTAGTGGGCGACGTGGGCAAACTGCTGTGGGTCCTCATGGGGAGCATCGGGATGGTGCTGCTGATCGCCTGTGCGAACGTGGCCAACCTGCTGCTGGTCAGAGCCGAAGGGCGCCAGCAGGAGCTGGCCATTCGTGCCGCTCTAGGGGCTAGTCGCGGCCGGATCGCCGCTGAACTGCTACTCGAGAGCCTAATCCTCAGTCTCATGGGCAGCGCCCTGGGGTTGGGACTTGCTTATGGCGCCTTGCGCGCCCTGGTAGCGATGGCGCCGGCCGGTCTGCCGCGCCTCAGTGAAATCAGTATTGACACGCCCGTGTTGCTGTTCACTCTGGGGGTCGCATTGGTTGCCAGTCTCCTGTTTGGTTCTATTCCGGTCCTCAAGTATGCAGGCGCGCGCCTGGGAACCGGTCTGCGCGAGGGTGGACGGACGCTAAGCGAGAGCCGGGAGCGCCATCGCGCGAGAAATACCTTGGTGATCGTCCAGGTGGCGCTGGCACTTGTGCTGCTCATTTCATCAGGCCTCATGATTCGTTCCTTTCAGGCTTTGACGCGCGTCCATCCCGGATTTGTCAGGCCCGCCGAGGTCCAAACCCTTTCGCTCAGCATCCCCGAGGCAGAGGTGCCTAATCCCGAGCGGATGGTCCGGATGCAAGAGGAAATCCTGCAAAAGGTCGCAGCGATCCCAGGCGTCTCCTCAGTTGGCCTCGGCACGAGCGTCCCCATGGATGGGCGTATGAGTTTCAATCCGATTTTCGCGCAGGACCGGACCTATGCCGACGGGGAACTTCCCCCCATGCGGAAATTTAAGTTCGTGTCGCCCGGCTACTTCCAAACCCTGGGCACCCCGCTCGTCACTGGCCGCGATTTCACATGGACTGACATTTACAGCAAGCGGCCGGTCGCAATCGTTTCAGAAAACCTGGCGCGCGAGTACTGGGGAGGCCCGGCCGGCGCACTCGGCAAGCGCATCCGGTTTGGCACCAAGGACGACTGGTGTGAGATCATCGGCGTGGTGGCGGATGTGCATGAAGATGGTGTCAATCAGGAAGCTACTTCCTCGGTGATCTGGCCCATCATGATGAGGCATTTCTGGGACGAAGAGCCCATGGTGCGCCGCACCCTGACCTTCGCCATCCGTACCCCTCGTGCCGGCGCGGAGAGCCTTCTGCATGAAGTCCGGCAGGCGGTGTGGTCCGTAGATGGCAATCTTCCCCTCGCGGATGTTCACACCCTCGAATACTTCTACCGAAGGTCCATGGCGCGGACTTCGTTCACCCTGGTCATGCTCGGGGTCGCTGGAAGCATGGCATTGCTGCTTGGGATGCTAGGCCTCTACGGCGTCATTGCCTATTCGGTCTCGCAACGTAGGCGGGAAATCGGTATTCGCGTGGCGCTCGGGGCGCGCCATCAGGAACTCACCGGGATGTTCGTTCGGCACGCGTTGTGGCTGACGGGCGTGGGCGTTGCCTGCGGCCTCGGCGCCGCCATTCCGCTCATGCGCCTGATGTCGTCGCTGCTGTTCGAAGTGAAGCCTGTCGATCCCGTCACCTATAGCGCCGTGTCCATCGGCCTGGTCGCGACTGCCGTGCTGGCCAGTTACTTGCCCTCCCGCCGGGCGGCCACGGTAGACCCGGTCGAGGCCTTACGAGCAGAGTGAGCGGGCTCTCATCGTGGGAGCGGGCCTCCCGCCTGAGCGGGATGGAACGGACGGGCCCAAGGCCACGCACCCGCAGTACAAGATATCACTTACCGACCCGCCCGGGGCGCCGGCCCGCCGGTATTGCGACGAGATCAGGCCTCGCGGGAACACGACGCCGCAGAATTCTGCTTGAGACCGTCGCCCCGTCAATGGTATGACAATGTTTGAAAGTTGGTTCTCTGGAGCTAGTGTGAAGGTAGTCGCCGCTAGGTCCCGGGCTACGAAAATGGAGGCGTACCCATGGCCACCCCACCCTATCCTGAACAGAGGCGATCCTCGCGGCTTCAGTTCCGGTGCCGCGTTAGGATAAGCGGAAAAGATTTTCAAGGGAACGAGTTCAGCGAAGAATCCGAAACCCTCAGCATCAGCAGGTTCGGGGCGTCACTGCGAACCGCGCGCCCGTATGCTTTGGGCCAGACCATCTTTGTCCACACCCTGGAGCATGGCCACGTTGGACTGTTTCAGGTGGTGTGGATGGGAAGAGCCGGAACCCGGGAGGCCGGGCAGATCGGGATCGAACTGCTCGACGCCCGCCGCTTCTGGGGAATTGAGTTTCCTCCGGAAGACTGGGGTATTTAATAGTCGTGCGGAACCCTCGCCAGCCTGGTTCCCGCCATTCCTTTCGTCGAACCAAATACCGAAGTTGCCGCGCGACTGCCCTGCCGCACCTATCACATTCTTGACAGGAAACCAAATCCGCCGGAGAATGGTTTGGCGGACCTGGGATAGCAATGCTTCGCCATCCCGTTGGGTCCGGTCTGTGGAAGTCGTTTGCGCGCCGCGGTAGCTCAGGTGGTAGAGCGCAGCCCTGAAAAGGCTGGCGTCGGCGGTTCAACTCCGTCCCGCGGCACCACCACATCAACCACTTATAGCGAGCAAGAACAAAATCCTGTAACAAGTTGTCACAAAACATATTCTGGCGCTGCCGAAGTTTGTCTCAGTTTAAGTTCGGTCAATTCCAAACATTGGGGGCAAAATCCGCAACCCCCGCGCAGCCAGATTTCCTCTGATACTGATTCCAGCGAAGGCGAAGAGTCTAAAGGCGGTGGCTCATGAAGATCACCGCCGCCGAGGTCGCCTACGTCCGGTCTCAGGGTTTGTACGTCACTGAAAAGTGCGAGGGGCGCGGGAAGATTGGACACGCTCCAAGGGAGATGATCGTGCAATGTATCCTTAGCAAGCATGAACTATAAGGGAAGATCGACGACGGTACGCCCTTGCTCCGCGTAAGCACCGTTTCGGGGAATATCCGGGTCGAGTAAGGGAGGCGCGGTCCCGGAGCACTTGATACGCTGCCAAGCTGACCGCTTCGAATGCCCGTGTCACTGTTCCTCAGGGGCGGGCGTAGATCTTTCCGGGCTTCATGGCGTGTCCCCAACTGAGGGTCTCGGCATCGGGAAGATCGTATTGTGCCCCGGGGATTCGTTCCGCCTGGATCAGGGTTCCAAGCTGGAAATAGACAGCGTCCATATCCGAGTGCCATCTGGGATAGTGGCCGAATCCGCCATCCGAGTTTTGGCAGGTTAACACCCACTCCGCGGCGCGGTTAATCGCGGCGCGCGATACAGGCGAATTCCAGCTCAACTGGCGCAGGATAAACACGGCGTCAAAGCAGGCGTGAACATCCCAGTCCGGTCCCTTAAGATGCCAGCCGCCATCCGGCCTTTGGTCACTAAGGACTCGTTTCACGATCGCCTCCGCGCGTGGTGTAGGCTCACCCATGAGCCTGAAAAAGTGAACCATGTGGAAAGTAGCGGCAACGTGGTCACCGAGGTAACCATCCGCCGCCTGGTTCTGCGCAATGTGCTGCGCGATGGGCGCGCGGTATTCCTTGGGGAAGGGCCTGCCCAGAGCAGCATAGAACAGCGGATAAAAGCTGAGGGTATACCAGGGGAGCTTCTTGAATGTGTCCTGGGCGAAGAAACGGTCCAGCGCATGGATGGGATCGAATTTGGGTTTCCCCCCCAGGGCTCGCAGCGCCACGCATCCCTGAGTCGTGTTGTAGAGGATCGCAAGGTCCTCCTTCGGGTTCAGGTCTCCCTGAAAATTGATGAAGTTCCCCTCCGGCTGCTGATGACTCTGGATGAACTCCACGGACTTCTCCCGGTGCGGAAGTTCCCACCCCACCGTCTTCGCCAGCGTCGCGGCGTAGGTGACCGCAGCCAGGTCGCTCTCCTTTGTGTCGGAGTTGCCGCCGTACTGCGGATCGAGGGAGGGCGAGTAACCCCCTTTATCACGTGCGCACTTTTGGAGGAATTTGAACGTCGCGTCCTTTACCTTGAGGCCAGCGAATTTGGAGGACGAAGCTGTGTCGGCACTGGCCCGCGCCGAGGTCGTCACAAATCGGTTTCCCGCTGCCACCGCAAGCGTCCAGGATAGGAGTTCGCGTCGTGAGAGGCTGTTTCTCAATTTTGCTCCCTCATGTGGATCGTTGGGCTATGCTCGCCGAAGGGTCAATCGGTGACATCAGGGTTTTGCCGGAAGCATTAATCTCGCGCGCCTGCTTGAGAATCGCGACCGCCCCGTTCTTCCCCACCACCTGGATCTTGCCGTCGGCGATAAGCACTACAGCGTTTTCAATCGGTGCTCTTCCGGTGCCGTCAATGCCGCGCGCCCCCACCAACACCACCGTCTGGGGATTGGCTTGCGCCGGTGCCCAAACCGGCAGAAGAGCCAGTACGAAAAGCGTTATCACAAGTCGCTGCATGTTTCGTCCCGACCCCGCGGAAACGGACCCAAGCAAAAGGGTCAACCATCAAGGGTCAATGAAATTAGCTAGGGTTTCCGTTTTCATGTTCCGGTCAAGCAATAACATACAACTAACTGTCTCTGAATGCCATGGTCCGGTCGGGTTATCGCGGTTGGGCGGGGAGCCGTAGTCAGGGTTTTCTGACCATGGGCTTTTGAGGGTATGATTCTGGTCGGCTGGCGCAGAGCGCAGCTCCGCGATCTACCGCACTCCGGCCGCACAAACGACGGGGCGGTGAACATGACCTTGGACGGGAGGGGGCATTGGACCGAAGCTTGCGAATCTGCCGGATCCTACCAGCGCGAAGCCGCCCGCGCTACCGGCCACTGCGCATGGTGCAATGAGTGGAGAGAGATTGGCTGCCAGAGATGCGAAGGAAGCGGCTGTACATCATGGCAATAACAATCCGTGGCGACCCGCTCACGGACAGCGTATGCGCCACCCCGTTTTCGCTAATCCGCGCCCGTGCGGATCTGTATGAGGGGTATCAGGCAACTGGTATCCCTACCGCGACCGGATAATGCCGCTAGCAGGAGGAACTTTCCCGATGACTATGCTGGGCTTGCTACTCGCTTTGTTATTGCCTCTTTCTGGGATCAGAGTCTTGACCAACTTTGAAGGCGGCTCCGTCGGCAAAGTGGAGCAAGTATCCCCCACGCACCTGCGTTGCGCCGTTCAGGGCCAATCCGACCAGGAGCATCGGAACCGCCAAGCGAACTGGTATTACTTCGAGCTGACCAACCTTCCGCGCCAGCCGATCACGCTCGACCTGGTCGATTTGGCCGGCGAGTACAACTACGAGAGCCCGGTCTACTCGGTGACCCGAGGCACGCGGCCGATGTATAGTTATGATGGCACAGACTGGCGGCACTTTTCGGACGTCGAGGTGTCATGGGACGAGCGGGAACCGCACCTGACCCTGCACTTCACGCCGGAGCGCGACCGCCTATGGATCGCCCACGTCGCCCCCTATACCCACAAAGACCTCGTCGCCCTGCTCGGTGCCTTCCGTAAGAGCCCGTATCTCGAAGAACTGTCCGTGGGCCGCACCGTCGAGGGCAAGGAGATTCCGCTGATAGCCATTACCAACCCTCAAATCCCTGATGCGAAAAAGAAGGTGATTTGGCTCATGTTTCGCCAGCATGCATGGGAGACTGGTTCATCCTGGGCAGACGATGGAGCCGTGCGCTTCTTGCTCTCGAAAGATGAGCGCGCGGCGCGCATCCGCGATCAGGTCATCTACAAGATTTTTCCCTTGGCTGATCCGGACGGCATCGCGGACGGGGGCGTCCGCTACAACCGGAACGGCTACGACCTCAACCGAAACTGGGACACGGTTGACCCACAGAAGATGCCCGAAATCGCGGCGCAGCGCCGGGCCATCCTCGACTGGGTCGATTCGGGACATCGTCTCAACCTATTCCTTTCGCTGCACAACACGGAAAGCAGCGAATATCTCGAAGCGCCCGCGCCTTTCAAAGCGCTCGGCGAACGCATGTTTCGGGAGCTGGCCGAAACCACCTCCTTCCATCCCACCACGCCTTTGCGCGAGATGGGCACAACCACTACACCGGGCAAGCCGGGCCGCATGACCGTCGCTCAGGGGCTTTTTCACGATCGCCAACTGCCGGCCATGCTGATGGAGCAGATGATCGAATACAACGCGAAGCTGGGCCGCGTCCCCACCGCGGCGGACCGGAGAGAATTCGGAGCTGAGTTTGTTCGCGCCTTGGCCGCAGCGGTGACCGATAGCGACATGTACACCAGTAAATAGCGAAGCGCGGCTGAGCCGCAACTCAACGGGCGTAGTATCCAAAACTTCGAATGAAGACCCCGTCTCGGCCCAGGAATGTCAGGCGCAGGACCTGTGGTTGGTTGTCCTTTGTTGTACGCTCCCGCGTCAACAGCTTGCTAAACAGCCAAGCCCAGTCTGTGCCCGCATTACGAGGAGCGCCCTGAGGCCGATGGAGATTATCGGAGTTTGCTTGGGCCCGCCTCAGGCTGCCTCGCGATAATAGCCGTTCAGCATTCGGATGGAGTGTCAAACGCATGGTGTCATGCCGATCACTCCGGGACGGACCTGTGGCAGTCGCAGACCCGCCGAGGCCAAGTCCTCTAACCCGTTGCATTTTAGTGGCATCCAATATTTGGACACTATGGGAGGGTGTAATACTCGTATGATATTTTCCAACTGAATTCGCTCCCGGGATTGATCCTCATCGTGATGAAGGGTTCCACGGCGAGCACGCTCCGGATCGACCACAGGTTTTCGGATGATAGCGGACGGTCTCCGCTGATTTTTAGGCCGGCGCCTACTCTGCTGTTTTCGATGCGGATCTCGTTATCTTTGGTGCTCTCGCTGAACCCCAGCATGGCGGTACTCACGCGGTCCTCATTCTTTAGCACCTTCAAGTAAACGATCTGATTCCCGCGAATTTCGGCAAGGTCCTGGTTGGGCGGGTGGGGCGAGCGAATCTGGAAGGGAACCGTTACGGAGAAATCCGGGCCGGGGGGCTGCCTATCAAGTACGAGGAAATTGTGATTGTACACGGTGCTTTGGATGGTGCGGCGGCCGGTGTTCTTCAAACTATGTTCCAACACCATCTCCGGCTTGCCTTTTGTTAGCCGCACGATCTTCCGATAAACATAACCATAGCCCGTTGACGGGTCGGTTAGCTCCTGCATGAATTCGATGGAATCCGGATGCTTCGTGACTGTCCATTTACCGGGGTCCACGATCTCATACTGTTTGACGAAGTCGTACCTGGCGTCATCCTTTCGAAGCACCCCCACGCCGATCTTGATAAAGGTTCCGCCGGCCTTGGCCTCGTCCCATCCGAGGGCGCTCCGATTGGTCTGAAACTCCTCTACGGGACCTGCGATCCCAGAACATGGCGAGGCGACAATCTCTGCCCCTTCGTAGCGGAAGTCGTAGACCTTCGGATCTACCCTGTCAAACCATGGTCCGTAATAGTTATGGCCCTTGTACTCGAGGCCAACAATGACTCCCGACCAATCGAACCGGGTGGCGCGATAGTATCCGTTCCGGGCATCGGGCAGGTAGAGCCGCACCCAGATCTGGCCGTTTGCAATCTCCGCCTGCGGGAAATCGGCCGCCGACAGCTTCCCGTTGCCCGCCAGACCCCATACCGTCAACCATGCCAGCGTCACAGCCAGTCTTATTCCAAAACTCAAGTTCGTCATCTTCGTATCGAGCCTTTCGTCTTCGAGGCGTTTTACGCCAACCTGAGTTGCCTTCCTCGAAGCCCTTCCGAACCAGGTCGCGGACGTGATTCTCGCATTCGTAACGAAGCAATGCAACCCAGCCCGCATTTTGAACTATATCTCCGAATCTTTGGATCGTCATCGTCATCAATATTCTTGCGGGTCTGAACGCGATGAAGACGCTCCGGAGGTCAGTACCCAAGGGGTGAGCATGAATAGTTCAAGAATTTGCGGACGCCATCAGTAAATACATGGCGACTACCGAGGAGCTATTTCCTCGGATGCCGCATCTGGACAGCCGAACGCACCGACGGGAGAGCCGTGCTGCGCATCGAGGGAAGACGCCCGTTTTTATAAGTTTGCCGGGACGCGCGCCTTAGTGCCATGGGGAGCGGCTCTCACGTACTGTACGGGCCAAGGGACGGGATGTCCCAGGTTGCGTCCCGCTCGCAAAGGCCAGTAGGGATCGCGCAAAAACTCTCGCCCGATGATTGCAACGTCTGCCTGGCCGGTGCGGATGATGTGGTCAGCCTGAGATGGAGCCGTGATCATTCCGACCGCACCCGTTAGGATTTTTGATTCGCGACGAATTCTTTCGGCGAAGGGTGTTTGATAACCCGGGCCGACGGGAATTTGGGCAGGTGGCACATTTCCACCGGAAGAACAATCGACCAGATCCACACCGGAATTCTTCAGGTGCTTGGCAAGCTCAACGGAATCGTCGAGGGTCCATCCACCTTCCACCCAATCTGTAGCCGAAATGCGCATGAATAAAGGCGCGCGCTCCGGCCACGATCCGCGAATCGCGGAAACCACCTCGATCAGCAAGCGGATTCGGTTTTCGAACGAGCCACCGTACTGATCGGTGCGGTGATTGGCAAGTGGCGAAAGAAATTCAGAGATCAGATACCCGTGAGCGGCGTGAATCTCCACCACGCGGAATCCCGCTTCGCGGGCGCGCCCGGCGGCTTCGACAAATGCCCGAACAACGGCCTGAATTCCCTCCCGCGTCAGGGCCTGCGGCATCGCATAGTTTTCGGCAAAGGGAATCGCGCTGGGGGCAACCACATTCTTCCAGCCGCCCGACTCTTCCGGCACGGCTCCATTTCCGTCCGATGGACGATAGGTGCTGGCCTTCCGCCCGGCATGGGCCAATTGTATCCCGGCGACGCTGCCCTGAGAGTGAATGAACCGGGTAATGCGGGAAAGAAACTCAATATGATCGTCGCGCCAGATTCCGAGATCCGCTGGACTGATCCGTCCTTCCGGTGTAACGGCGGTGGCTTCCGTCATAACCAAGCCCGCGCCCCCTACAGCCCGGCTCCCCAAATGAACCAGATGCCAGTCATTGGCAAATCCATCGATACTGGAATACTCACACATCGGTGAAACAACGATGCGATTGGAAAGAGTTAGGTCTCGGATCGAGAGCGGATCGAACAGATTAGGCATGAGTTTTGCTCCTCGCTGGTCTTTTCTTATCAGGCAGGCGTCGTGCCCGCCCGGTCGCGATGCGTTATTCTTTCCGCGGTTTTGGCCGTGTTCTTGACGTGGGGCGATTATCGCATTCTCGACTTCAGCTTGATCATCTTGCCATCCACAGCGAACCTGCCGTATCCGTGATGATGGATAGTCTTAGGATGCTTTTGCGCAGGATCGGTCCAAGCCTTGAGCACCTCAAGGACGAAGATATTGTACTTGTTGACGAAACGAGTATCGGCCACCTTGCATTCGAGATTGGCGAAACACTCGGCCACTAGAGGCGCAGCCACACGCTCGGCTGGCGCCGGCGTCAGACCGAATCGCGCAAACTTCTCCACGTTCCGGCCCGAGCAGTTGCCGATTTCCACGACTTTGGGCGCCAGTTCCAGCGCCGGAACGGCGATCACGCACTCTTTCGTCGCCCGTAATGCGGCAAAGCTGTAATTGGCGCTGCTGACGACACAGGCAACCAGCGGCGGTTCAAACTCGACCATCATATGCCAGGACAGCGTCATGATGTTGGTGCGGCCCTCGCGGGCGGTCGTCAGCAGGACCACTGGACCCGGTTCGAGCAACTGGTAGACTTTCGACAGAGGTTGATTCTTCATCACGGTCGCGCGTCCTGGACCCAGTCTGCAATGATGGCCAAGCGTAATCCATTGTAGCTGCGCTCGTTGCCGTAAGGTGGATCATTCAGGATGCGCAGGCATTCATGGCCGGTTCCCTAGCTCGATGAAGCTGACAACAGAGACTCGTGGCGATGTCCCGGAGTTTCATGTCGACGCGATTGTCAATGCACCACACACTTCCCTGGTGGTCGTATGTCCCTGCTTACTGGTCGCGCGCATCCCACCCGTCAGCTTCGGGAATCTTGATCCGGCGCTAGCCGGAGCGGTTGCAACAGTTCGGGGAACAGGGTGAAATACGCCTCCAGGTTCAGCGGCTCCTTTCCCGTGAAACGGAAAACCGCGCCGCTGGTATGTTCCAACTCCCCAGCCGCAATCGCCTCAAACCATCCGGCAGATAGGTCGACGCGCCACGAGGCCCGTTCCCGTTTGCTCAACCGGTCTCGTGAGGAATCGACGGATTCCGGCTGGTAGCGAAGCTGCCGGCCGGTAATGGCGGATAACCTACGAGCCACCTCAGCCAGGCTCAGCGCTTCGGGTCCGGTAACATCGTGCGTACCGCCGGGCGGATCCTCCAGCACCGCGGCCGCGGTGCGGGCGGCGTCCTCGCGGGAAACGAAGGCGCCTCGCGTCACGTTCGCCGGACCGCGCATCACTCCTTCGGCATCGAACCTTTCCAGAAACATATCCAAATAGAAGGCATTTCGAAGCACGGTATACGGGATACCGGTTGCCGCAAGGTACTGCTCGCTCAGAGAGTGATCCCGAGAAAAGGGGTACCTCGAACTCGGCGAGGCGCCCTGGAGCGACAAATAAACGACGTGCCGTACATGCGCCCGCGCGGCTGCTTCGAACGCATTCTGGTGCAGTCGCGCGCGTTCTCCTGGTTTTCCGGACCCCGAGACCACCAGCGCAGTGGACACGCCTGCGAACGCGTCATCCAGCGTTGCCGGCTCTGCGAAGTCTCCGCGAACTAGCTCCGCACCATCCAGTTTTGGCGCTTGTTGTGGAGTGCGGGTCATAAGGCGCAAACCATATCCTCTTTGTGCCAGCAATGCAGCAGCACGTCGTGCGACACGTCCGGAAGCACCTGTAATCAAGAGCATATTCAACCCGGTGATGAGAACCATTATGATGATACAAGGTTCGCGGGAATCCGGCATACGTTGACCGGAATTTCCATTTTGATTTTCCGCGCAACCGGTAACATACACCCGACCGCCTCTGGATGAAAGGTCCAGTCGAGTTTTCAGTGCTGGGTGCTTCCACAGGCCACGGAACAGGTCAGCTTTACCTCCCCGGAAAATCCCAATGCCCGAAGCTGCGGTTTTCTAACCCAATACTTCGACACCTTTTCCGCCTCGGGCTTAGCGTCAAGGGGCGGATCCCCGGGATCTGTTTTCAGACCATTTGGGGATCAACCCCGGGAACAAGGAGGAGAATCGATTTCCAGATGCTGTTCCGAGAAGCGATACAAAGGCGGCTTCGCAGCACGTCGGTCAAGCCGATGGCAAGAATTATGCGACTAGTTTCTGTCGCAGATGGGCGTCGGCTCCTGACGTTCGGAATACTCCAAGACATCATGAGACGGGCATTTGAAGACGTACGGGGAGGTTCCGATTGCACGAACCGCAATCACGTTGCCGGCGGTGTCCGGGCCAGAGGACTCACAAACAACGAGCGCGACTTTCGCGTTACACGAAACAATTCGGTCTCTAAGTCTGAAGATCAAAACCTAGAGAGCATTTCTGTCCATCAGCCAGGACATTACGCTTGAAGCCATCCCTCCGCGCGTGGTATAGCGTTGCAGCAAACTGGGACAATCTCCCGTTGCCTGGTGAAAGCGATGGGTCCCGTGAGTGCAGATTCGTTTCGTGCAAGAGCGGCCCGGTTGCACCTACCTGTAAGGGTTACCACACGGGCAACCCTCCTCGCAGTTCTTTCATTGTTGTTCCTGGTAACCTCAAAAGCTTCGCAAATCACGAACAGGGAATCGGAGAACCCGGAAACGCGTCCAGCGCCACTGCCACCGCAAGTGGTTCGGTACGAAGGCCGGAGCGAAACTGTTCCAATCCCAGTAGTCACGGAGGGGTGGTCGGCCACGGCGATTCCCACGGCTCCGCTGCAACGGAAAGTAGTTCGTTTCGTTGGGCGTTTCCCGGGCTTCGAAGCAGCCAAGCGAGAGGCCAACCTTCGCGCCCGCGCGACCGCCGCGACTGGGACCTTTACTCAGAATGCTACTCCCCTGGACTCCGGCATCCCCCCGAGCCAAAGCGTCATCTTTGAGGGACCCAATGAATCAGCTACGCCGTTCATTCCCCCGAATCCCAACCTGGCTCCAGGGCCAAATTACATTGTCGTCCTGATCAATTCGCTGATGGCCATTTACGATAAGTCCGGGAATCTGCAGGGAGGATTCAACGACCTGCCCACATTCTTTGCGGGCCTCGGCGTCACCGGTGACGTTTACGATCCTCGCGTCATCTACGACCAAAACGACAATCGCTTCATCATGAGTTTTACCAACGTGGATTTGTCGAACCCCACCTTCGGAAATGTGCTGATCGCGGTCTCCCAGACCTCGGACCCTACCGGGAACTGGTACAAGTTCAAGCTGGACTCAAAGGGATTCAACGTCGCTGATAACGCCCCTACGTTTCCTGATTTCCCTACTCTCGGACTGAGCGCGTCAGCAATTTACATTTCGAACGGCCAGTTTGAGTTGAACTCCTCCTGTGTTCGAACCGGTGGATGCAGTTTTTCCGACACCTGGATCAGGGTCATCGGTCTGCCTAAGCTTCTTTCCGGCGATTCGGGCTTAAACATCACTACCTTCGCCGACGTCAGGACCGCCACAGGGTTCCCCGCCTTTGCGATTGAATCGGCACTCACCTACGGCTCCTCATCCGAAGAGTTTCTGGTGGGGGCGGAATTCTCAGCCAACCCTGGTACCACCCTGAATGTTTTCGCCCTTAACACCACTGGGACTCCGACGCTCAGTACGGCGAATCTCAAGGTGCCGAATTTTAGCATACCAGCGGAAGCCTCCCAGCCCACCGGTACCATCGAAACCGGTGACTTCCGACCGCTGAACGCCGTCGCCAGCAACGGAACTTTATGGTGCGCACAGAACTCAGCGAACGACCAGGACTATGGTGCGGTGGGCAGATGGTACGCGATAAGCATTCCCAGCCTTGCCGGGCTCACGCTCGCACAGACGGGTTCTTTCAGCGGAGTGGGTTCCGCTTATTTCCCGGCAGTCGCGGCCAAGCCCAATAGTGATGTCATCATCAGTTTCACGACGTCGAGCCTCAATCAATTCGCCTCCGCGGCATTCACGGGGCGGGGGGCGTCCGACTCGGCTGGCACCCTGCGCGGGTATGCCATCTATAGGGCAGGAACCGCTAACTATAATGACTTCACCTTCCGCTGGGGCGACTATAACGGCGCGGCTGTCGACCCGAATGGCAATTCCGTATGGACCATCGTCGAGTATGCGGGGAGCCCGGATCCACACTTTGGCACGGCCATCGCGCAGGTCAGCAATCCTCCGCTGTTCACAACTTCAACCCTGAGCCTTGATTTTGGTATTGAGCCAGTTATGCTGACGAGCGGGGCGCAGAGTGTAACTTTTACCAATGTCAGTGGTGGTTCCGTCGTCATGGGTACCGCGAGCCCGGGGGGAGTAAACGCTCCTGATTTCGCAGTGAGCGCCGACACCTGCTCAGGAGGTACCATACCGGCTAGCGGCACCTGCACGCTCAGCGTCACGTTTACGCCTTCTGCCACCGGCTCCCGGAATGCCGTCCTCAGCATCAACTCAAATCCCCCCACCTTCCCCTTGATGGTTCTTCTCACTGGCGACGGGACCCCGCTCGTCGGGGCGTTGGTCGTCTCGCCCTCCGCCCTGAATTTTCCCGATACCCCTGCGAGAACCGCAAGTGCCCCTGAAACACTGACAGTTTCAAACCACGGGGCGGTTCCCTTTTCGGTTTCGGTTTCGACGGTGTCCTCCGTTTTTGCTGTAGTCAACAATTGTCTGTCCCCAATTGTGGCGGGCGGATCCTGCACGCTCCAAGTGACTTTCCGGCCCCAGAAGGTCGGGAGTTATTCAGGAATGATCAACCTCGGCGCCACGGTAGGCAGCCAGTCGGCCTCCATAAATGTTTCTGGCAATGGTATCGCAGCGCCCGCGGCCACCCTCTGCCCAACATCCATGTCTTTCGGCAACCAAACGGTAGGCTCGACCAGCAGCCCACAAGGCGTCACAGTGAACAATACGGGCACTGGCAGTCTTACCCTCGCACAAATCACGATCAGTGGGGATTTTGCGCAGACCAACACCTGCGGCGGCCCTGGTTCGAATCTGCCCGCGCTCACGGCCTGCACGATCAGCGTGACTTTCACTCCAACTGCCACGGGCACCCGCAACGGCAACCTGACTATCACCGATAGTGCTGCTGGCAGTCCCCATACGGTGAGCCTGGCCGGAACCGGGGTTTTAGCTTCCGGGGTTCTCCTCCCCACGACGCCACCTCTCGCCACCCCTCCCGCCGACCCTGCCAGGTTCGTCTTGGTTGCAAGTGCGGACGGACCCGATGGCCAGGCTAGGGAACGCTTGAAGAAGAGCTATGCCCATCTCCCGCTGAGCTTCGAAGTCAATCGCGGGCAGGTTGACCCCAGGGTGAAGTTCTTCGTGCGGAACCATAGTTATTCGCTCTTTCTGACCTCCCAGGAGGCCGTGTTGGCCCTTTCGTCGCCGGCGAGCGAGCCCGGAGCGGCGGCGGATCACGGGCCGCGGAAGGCCGAGCGTGGGCCGCCCACCCCGAATGCCGATCCCCGCACGCCTGCCACTCTGCGTATCGAACTGATGGGAACCAGCCCTGCGGCACTCGTCAGCGGCCTCGATGAATTGCCCGGAAAAAACCATTACTTCCGCGGAAAGAACCCGCGGGACTGGCACACGAATATCCCCACCTATGCTCGCGTGCGATACCACGCCATCTATCCCGGCATCGACCTCGTCTATTATGGACATGAACGTGAACTGGAGTATGACTTTGTAGTCACTCCTGGCTCCGACCCGTCGACCATCGCCCTGGAAATCCGGGCAGGTGACCCGACGCCGCTTCGAATGGCTGAGAATGGCGACCTCATCGTCCACGTCCCCGGGGGCGACGTCGACTTGCACAAGCCGAGGGTTTATCAGATCGATCCCGCGCCGCCATCTTCCGTTGCAAGCTCGGCACCCGTCACTCGCCACACGTCATCTGTCGAGGGGCGCTACGTCCTCACGGCCTCCCACATCGTCCGCTTCGCGCTCGGCCCCTATGACCATTCCAAACCGCTGGTCATCGATCCCGTCCTGAGCTATTCCACTTATCTGGGAGGAAACGCGCAGGACGTTGCCTACGGAATCGCCGTGGACGCGGCCGGGGAAGCCTACGTGGTGGGGACGACTAGTTCGGAGGACTTTCCCGTTGCTAACGCCCTGCAACCGGCCATCAACCGCATTCTGCCTTACACAAGTGATGTCTTCATCACCAAATTGAGTGCAGACGGTTCTTCCTTGGTGTTCTCCACTTTTCTCGGCGGGAGCAATAGCGACTCAGGCTCTGGCATTGCCCTGGATAGCTCTGGGAATGCCTACGTGACTGGGCAGACTGGTTCCGCCGACTTTCCTGTTACATCCGGGACTTTCCAATCACAGGGGGGCAGGGTATTCATAACCAAACTTTCCTCTGACGGTTCGACCCTAATCTACTCGACCCTGCTCGGTGGCACCGGAGTGGATCAAGCCCATGGCATAGGTGTTGATGCTTCCGGGAATGCTTATCTGACAGGGACCACGACCTCGCTGGATTTCCCCACCACGCCTGGGGCCTTTCAAAATCGGCTTACTGCAAGTAACTGGAACTGCGGGTGGTTAACCACTTGTGCGTATGGCTTCGTCACAGGGTTCGTCACAGCCTTGAACTCACAAGGCTCGGCACTTCTCTATTCGACGTATCTGGGCGGGACGGGCTACGACTCTCCTCAGGCCATCGCCGTGGATGCGGCGGGCAATGCTTATGTGACCGGCACCGCGGGTTCGATTGATTTTCCTACCACGCCGGGTGCCCTCCAAACGGGGGCCGGGAGCCTAACCGAAAGCTTTGCAGCCAAGCTCAGCCCAAGTGGGCAGGTGGTTTACTCGACCTACCTTGCGGACATCAGCTCCTCCGCTATCGCGATTGACAGCAGCGGAGCTGCCTACGTGGCCGGGCAGGGAACGCCAGGGTCCATTCCCACTATGAACGCCGTCCAATTCGGGCCGCCCCCGCTCAATTCTTCGGATGGCGCTGTGGCAAAACTTCATCCAGCGGGCTGTGCTCTTGTGTACTCTGCCTTTCTGGGTGGCGAATTTGGTGCTTTTGGGACGGCAATCGCTGTGGATCCCTCTGGCGCCGCTTTTGCCGGAGGGGGAACAGTCTCTCCCGATTTCCCCACCGTAAACCCCGTGCAAGCGAGTTGTCGAGGGTGCAGTGGCATTAATCAAACCGCCAGCCCCTTCGTGAGTAAACTCGATCCCGCCGGATCGTCTCTTGTCTATTCCACCTTCTTGGGCGGGAGTGGCAATCCCCAGAGTCTCTGCTGCAACAAGGCCAATGGCATCGCCATAGACGGGGCAGGTAACGCCTACATCGCGGGACAGACACACTCCTCTGACTTTCCGACGGCCAACGCGATCCAATCGATGTACGGTGGGCAGGAAGATGGCTTCGTTGCAAAAATCAGCCCAGCCAACGTCCCAAGCCTCTCCATCTCGCCTACGTACTTATCCTTTTCAAACCAGGTCGAAGGAACAACCAGCGCCCCTCAGACAATAACAGTCACGAACCAGGCAACCAACACCGTCAACATCAGCAGCATCAGCACTAATGAGCTCAACCCGCAGTTCACTGAGACCAACACTTGCGCGGCGGGTTTGGGGCCAAGCGCTTCGTGTACCATCCCCGTCACATTCACCCCGACAGAATCCGGAACGCTCTCCCGGGTTTTGACTATTAATGACGACGCTTATGGTGGGCCTCACGTTGTCGGGCTCATCGGGACCGCCATTACCCGCCCGCGGGTCATACTCGACATGACCGGAGCATGGATAGGTAACACCTTTGTCGGTATGACGGCGGGACCAACCCTAGTGACCGTGGAAAACATCGGTGAGAGCCCGTTGATCGTCACGAGCGTGGCGACTACGGGTGATTTCAGCCAGACCAACAACTGCACCACCTTGGCATTCACAGATAGGTGTACGATCAATATCTCCTTCACGCCCACGGCCCCTGGTGACAGGACGGGCGCACTTACTATCACCGACAATGCGTCCGACAGCCCACAGATTGTTCCGTTGCTCGGGGGCGGAGAGGAATTTTCTCTTGCCGCTTCACAGGCCTCAACATCGGTTACGGCGGGCCAATCCGCAACCTACACCATAACTCTGACTCCCGTTGGGGAATTCAATCACCAGGTCTCCCTCACCTGCAGCGGTGCTCCCCAACGTGCTGGGTGTTCGATCTCGCCCAGTCCTGTCACGCTTGACGGTACTGACGTTGCAGCGGTAACCCTCACCGTGACCACCATGGCGCCATCAATCTCATTTCCCGCACGCCGCTTTTCTCCGCCCCGCTGGATCCTCTGTCTGCCGCGCCCCATCACGCTGCTCGTTTTGCTTCTTGCGCTGGCTGCAACCCTTGTGCGCCGCCGGGGATTGTCGGGGGCACTCGTGGCGGCTCTCATGTTGGCTACTTTATGGGCAAGTTGTGGAGGCGGTGCGGGCGGCGGGGGAGGTGGCGGAGGCGGAAATCCTGGTACGTCTGCTGGCACCTACACCCTGACCATTACGGGGACGTCGGGAAGCCTTTCACATTCGCTCAATCTGACTCTGAAGGTGAACTGAGTCTATGGCCTTTAGGGGATACCTTTTCCGAGAAGTCCCCTGCATTTGTCCATCCGATTGATGTGAATACCCCACTTACTCCCGGCAGGAACAGCTCTGACTATGCTGCCAAGCTGGATGTCAGTCCACTGACTCTCCACCCGCGCGGAGCCGGCAAATGGGAGTTCAACTACAAAGTTACTCTCAAGTTCTCTGACGATTCTATCATTACAAAGGAACTCAACGGCTGTGTCTTGACTCAAAATGACGCAACCCGGACGGATTCCACCGGGTGCGTCGAGAAACCGCCGGTGCGATGTCCTCAACTTAGTGCTTGCTGTTTATCTCCTCATATCGTGCCGTCGATGACTGCACGATTCTCTCTACGGAACTGGCGGTTATGCCAAGGTTCGAACGGACTTTTCCCGGTCCCATTGGCGTGTCTTTGC
>PMYF01000122.1:0-196 GCA_003171295.1 Acidobacteriota bacterium
AAGAGTTTTAAGCGGCTCGACATGGCAGACTGATTGACGCCCGTGGAGCAGAACATGACATCGCACCGCAGCACCAGCGGATAAAGCTCCTGCATGGGGTCGAGCGGAAAGCAATTACAAGGAAAGCCGCAAAGCGAGCTGGTGGTCGAATAGCAGCCGTTGCACGGTGAAACATTATAGTCCCGCAGCCGCACTT
>PMYF01000122.1:322-3079 GCA_003171295.1 Acidobacteriota bacterium
CCGTAGGCGATTTTCTTGTATTCTTTGACCTTCATTTTACGTAGCTGATGTCTCGAATATCGAGATCCTGTGTGCCTTCGACTCGGACCTTCTTGCTGCCGCGGTACTCCGTCCGGGTTAAGGCGCCAAAAGTGGTGCCGATGAGAATCTCCAAGCCGGGCTTGAACAACCTGTCCGAATACTCAAATCTCCGGAAGGGCTGAATCTTCTTGCTTGCCCGCGCCTTGGATTTTGAAATCGTCATTGTGGCTTACTCCGCGCGCTGGGTACCCGACCCGAAAGCGACCCCAGCGGGCTAAACGCATAACCCTCTGCTCCGAAGCGAGCAGGAGAGCGGAGTGGGGGAAATCCGCACGCCTCCGTTCGATGCGGCGGGGACAGGAAATGGAGTCGTCA
This sequence comes from Acidobacteriota bacterium, assembly GCA_003171295.1. GTDB lineage: Bacteria > Acidobacteriota > Terriglobia > UBA7540 > UBA7540 > Bog-366. The sequence goes on from PMYF01000122.1 coordinate 719, forward strand.
GACCACCGCGCCAGTTCCCGACCCTACCACCATAATCCACCCGCGACCTGCAATCTAACCTTCGGGCCTCGTACCTAGGCCCCTTGCGCGCGGCTGTACGCGTCTTGTGCCATGTCGATGGCTTCGCGTGTCTGGTCCTGCGCCTGCCCCACGGCTTTCTGGACCCGTTGCTTCAGGTCCTTGCCTTGAGCGCTGAGCCGTCGGCTCCCCTCGCTCACACTGTCGGCGATGTTACTGCGCAGGTCTTCTCCGGTCTTGGGCGCAAACAGCAAAGCTACCACGGCGCCCGCGACCGCCCCCAAAAGAAATGGTACGACGATTTGTCCTCTATTATCCGAATTCATCATGTCTCCCATCTCCTTCTCCCTCATCGAGGGTTCGCGCTCGTTCTCACTTCGAGTCCTTCCATCCATAATGACAACATGCCACGCTAGGATTTCCGGCACCGATATCCCATACTGTTGCAGGCGGATTGCGGGAAGTCATTCCAAGCCTAATTATTGGAGGTTCCGTTTGCACACCTCAGGTGGCTCCGCTCTTATTGGACACGTAGTCTGACATCTGGATTATGTGCCGTCTGTTCAAATGTGCACACTTTGCACTGGGCGTTGTGCCATACCAATGATGTCACAAGCGCAGAGGTATTCGGCTCCGAGAGGGGGACTGGTGTCAGGGGGGAATGGTGCGAGGGGAATGCCAATGACGTTTCCGGATATCGCGCATTACTTCTGTTGGTTACCCACGTGCGCACACGGATTTGAGCCATGCGAACGAATCAACAACAATGGCCAGATGAAAAGCCGCAGAGGAACGCAAAAGACGCGTACCTCTGCGCTATCCGTTAAGAGTGTAAACGCGGCTCTGGCAATTTTGACCGTGCGTCTGAGCAGGATTGAACAGACACGCGAATTATCCCGGATTTTAATAGGAGTGCCTCTAGCAGACAGGGATCTGGCGGGAGGCGAATAGCAAAGGGGAGCGCAGCGCTCCGCACATAAAAGCAGTCGATGAGAGATCGGAACGGAGACTCTCATGAGTATCTTTGCGATACTGTTTGTAGTTCTGCTGGTAGCATGGTTATTGGGTCTTGGTGTTTTTCACGTAGCGGGCGGGTTGATTCACCTCCTGTTCATTTTCGCTGTAATTTCGCTCATTGTGCACTTTGTGAGCGGCAAGTCTAGCTCAGCGTAACCGGGCCTCACAACAGCGGGGGGAATTTCTCCGCGTGAGGTCTACATAAAGGAAGCCAACGTCGACACTAAGTAAGTGCTGGGGGTAAAATTTATGATAAACAAACGAGCGTTCTTCATGGGCTTGGGAGCAGGGGTAGGGGCCGGGGTGGGATTGGGAATTCTTTTCAGCCAACCGGTAAGGGCAGGTATTAACCGATTCGTTAGTGCCAGCCATGAAGTGGGCAGCGAATTGAAGGATGCGGCGGGCAAAAAAATACATCAGTTCGCGGAAGCGGTTGATGCAGCTAAAGAAGGTTACGCTGGCCAGCAGGCCTGGCGCGAGGAGACCGAAGGCATACAAAGATCAAAAACCGCATCATGACGGAAGTCGAGGCATCGAGTAAGAGAATGCCACCGGTTCGTTCCGCGTCGACCAAGAAACATCACGTTGATGCGGCGGAATCGTCTGCCGTTGGGTTCTACAGCAAGTAGGCATTAGGCTAATACAGTAACTTGTTTAGCTATCTAAGATATCTAAGAGAAATGCAACCCCTGACTCCCCGGAAGTCGCCATCTGGGAAGTTACTGTGCCTGCCTGTGATCACTTGGCTTTATAGTCGCGGGCACATCGATCTTGAGAAGCGGCGCCGATCCTTAAAGAGACCGGAATGGCCGGAGTGGTCTCCCAGTACCTTGGGCAAGAACCACGTGCACTCAAGTTGAGATCCCCCGAGACGGTGATCGGGGTGTGGCCTGGTGACCTACCGATCAGAGGCACCCATCAGGGGGGCTTGGCCGGGGGCAAAGGGGCTCTCGGGAAAGGGGGCCCCATGCTGGCAGGTCATGATGGTACTCTTCCAACATATTTAATCCCACATTTCCATTTTGAGCCTTAATTATGAAACCTTGGATCGTCGCCATCGTCAATATTCATAGGGGTGTGAATGCGATGAAGACGCTCCGGAGGTCAGTACCCAATGGGTGAGATACAAAATCGGCCCTTTCAGCTCTCCTTCAACGCCTCTCTCAAGGTCGAGTTCCAAGGCTCCCGCGTCACTTCGGACGGTGGCCTGATCCTGGTGCGCGAACTCGACGAGCGGCTCGGATTCGGCGAATTGATCAAACAACATCTGACGGACTGCCGTGGGAAGAACGCGCAGTTTTGCTTCGCCGACCTGCTGCGGCAATC
>PMYF01000122.1:3084-3335 GCA_003171295.1 Acidobacteriota bacterium
TGGGATCGAGGCGTCGCTCTCACCTCGCGGTTGCAGAGTTTCGAGACCGAGATACTTGCCGAGGACGCGAACTTCGCCGGGCTGGCGGGGCTCAGCCGGGCATTGATCGCGAAAGCGGAGGCGCTGGATTCAGGGTACCGCACGGTCCTGGACATGGATTCGACGGAGATTCCGGTGTACGGTGCGCAAGAACAGAGCGTCTACAACGGGCATTTCGAATCGACCTGCTTTCACCCGCTGCTGCTGTTCAA
>PMYF01000866.1 GCA_003171295.1 Acidobacteriota bacterium
TCGATCTTCTCTCTCGCCTCCGCTAGGTCAGCGTGCCCCGAAGCCGGAAGCTGCCTCGCTAGACATCAACACCCACTGCAAAATCCAGCCAGAAAAAACCTGTATCACATCTGACCGAGAATGTCGTGGTAATGCCCTGCTTACCAGTACGGGGATGGTGGTGGGGGCCTTCGAGTAGATGTCACCCGACCAGGTGCGGGCCGAAGAACTGGGCGCGCGATCGGACTTGTTCAGCTTCGGCGCGGCGATCTACGAGATGACCAGAGGGCGGCGAGCGTTTGCGGGCGATTCAGTGGGTGCGAAGCTCGACGCCCATCAGCTTGGCCGGGTAGGCACCGAAGTTTTCGATATCCAAATTGTTCGGATTCTTTTTGTCGAAGGTGACTCTAGCCAGGCCGATCAGTGATCCTTCCCCTTACCGAAGGCTTCAGTCGTACTGACCTGGCTTCCAGGCTGGAGCATTTTAAGCTCTGCGCGACACGGGCTACTTTGATAGGGCTTGGCGCCCCTGCGCTGGACAAGAATGTAGATCTGGCTGGGTTCTGCCCGGAGGGATTGCTGTTGCGAAATCCCCATCCCACAATCAACGGCTTTCATCTTCGCGGGTGATCCGCCGAGATGTCTTTCCAACGGGCAACCGCTCGCCCGCCGTCATCTATAAGCTGCCGCGCACTATTTCTTTTGAGTCACTTCCCCAGAGCAGCCTGGGTGACCGCACTCGCAAGCGATCTCTTGCGAATCCTTCATGGTCTCGCAATGGGGACTGCAATACTTGCCGCCATCGGCGACAGTGCAACTGCAGTTCCCGTGCTGACATTTGTTCCTATTTGCTGGGCTCATTTTTATGATTCCTCCTTGATCTTATGTGGTTTTAACTTTGGGACCGATCCCCGACTGTGCACCTAGGTGGCAAAAGGCTTGAATAACGCCTCTTGTCAGGGGACAAAATCACGATATCCGTTAATGCCAATCCCCTTTCATCATTCTTGTCCTGGCCAGCACCATATCTATCATGCTGGGAGACCTACCGAAACTAAAACCTTGGGGTTCTATGGGGTACGCTTGAGGATGAGATTCAGCGCCGCTCCGCCTTGCTTCCAGGTGCCCGTGATCTCTGAATTTTCTTTGTTCATGGTGCCGTCATAAGAACCTTGAATGGGGCTGCTTTCGAAGTGAAGGGCAGGTTCCTTATAGGTGATGGCGGTGATCAGGACACCCGAAATGTCTTGGTCAGGGTAGTCGATCGTGCCACTTAGAGTTCCGTCCCCTGCCATGGAAATGTGCACCAGAATTCGTTTCTTAGGCTGAGCGCCTGGATCAAGAGTTCCTTCCCAGCCTCCGATGATAGGCGGTGCATCCGCTGCCATCATGAGAGCGGACACAATCCCCAATCCGAGCATCAGCGTTAACCCCAACCAAAGCCCGAACGATGATGCGCGATGGTTTTTCATGGTCGATCTCCTTCCTTGAGACCCGCCCCCCTCAGGCGGCGAGATTCTTAACCCACAGCGCCCTCTACCTCACGACTAATATGACTTTAGACCGAGGCTTCCCGTATGTCTGTGCAATTTTGAGCACACGTCCGAGCATTATTGAATTGACGAGCAAATCACGTCGGCGTACAAAGGCGGTGCAGGTTAATTCGGAATTACGGGAACGGCCGACCTGCCAGATCTGTCCAAACGCAGGAGTGAAATGTCATGCCGAGGGAGCAAGCCTCTCGATCACTGATTCGGGACACACCAAAACACCGGATTTTTCGATTCCGGTGCCGGGAGCAACACACCATGACGCGCCAGCGCAGCACGATGAAGAGGCGGCTCGCCACAGCCAACAGGCAACCGAACTTTACCAGTGCGGCCACCACGAGAAGGTCAGCCATCACGCCCACCTGGCATACGCGCACCACCTGGAAGCGGAGCGGCATGCAGCGGAAGCTGCCAAGGCTCACATGAAATCATCTCAACGATTCTCACCAAAACCGCTTTAAGGGTTTTCGAAAGAAGAGGGGATAAAACCGATGAAATCGAGCACGAAGGATCAGGTCAAAGGCAAGCTGCATGAAATGAAGGGTAAAGTTAAGGAGAAAGCGGGACAGGTTACGCACAATCCCAACCTAGCGGCAGAAGAACAAAACGAAAAACGCGCAGGCAAAGTTCAAGAGAAGATCGGCCAGATTGAAAAGGTGTTCGAGAAGTAAACGAACCGGTCTCTACGCAGTGCATGTTTCTTCGCTGGGGGGAACGGTCGATTGTCAGAGTGCTTCGTCACTGCTAGCTACCGCCGACGGAGGCGGCCGTGAACAAGACGATTGGGATGGTCCTGACTGCGCTTGGTCTGTTCGGTCTTGCGCGGGGAGGTTTTACATACACGACCAGGGAAAAGATCGTTGACATCGGGCCGATCCACGCACTCGCGAAAAGACACATAATGTGCCGTTACCTCCCATCGAAGGCGCAGTGGCGCTCATGGGCGGCATTGCGCTCTTGGTAGCAGGTAGGAAGGAATCGCTTCCCGCAAGTCGGCCGCGAGCTAATGCTCAGAAGAAAGGAAGAGCCACAATGTTGATACTAATCATCATTTTGTTGTTGGTTTTAGGTGGCGGTGGGGGATACTACGGCCATAGCCGCTGGGGTTATGGTGGCGGCGCTGGCATCGGGCTAGGCACGGTATTACTGATTCTCCTTGTAGCTTATCTGCTGGGCGTTTTCCACTGAGGCTACGCCCGCCACTCACCGCTCTTCTGTTTTTCTGGAAGAGACCTGCTGACTGTCAATCAACTGATGTGAGGANNTCGCCGGTCACTCTGTCCAAACTCGCGAGCAGGGATGAAATCGCGGAACGCACGACCGCATTCCGCTTTGAAAAGCCATCGAACTGGACATTCAAGGCCGGCCAGTATCTCGATATGACTTTGCTTGATCCTTCGGAGACGGATTCCGAAGGAAATGTGCGCAGTTTTTCGATCGCAAGCGCCTCCCACGAAGAAACCTTGATGGTGGCCACACGGATGCGCGATACGGCGTTCAAACGCGTCTTGAGGACGATGCCGTTCGGGACCGCTGTTAAGATCGAAGGGCCATGCGGGGATTTGATTCTTCAGAATGATTTTACGCGAGCGGCCGTATTCCTCGCAGGCGGAATTGGCATAACGCCGTTTCGAAGTATTGTCCATTGGGCAGCGAAGGAGAAGTTGCCGAATCGCATTGTCCTTTTCTATTCGAACAAGCGGCCAGAAGATGCGCCGTTCCTCGCAGAGCTTCAGAGCTTGGAAAGAGACAATCCGAATTACAAGTTAATTGCCAGCATGACTGAAATGGGGAAATCGCATCGACTTTGGAACGGTGAAACCGGCTTGATCAATCGAGAGATGCTCTGGAGACATTTGAAAAGCTCAGCGTCGCCCATTTACTATATTGCCGGCCTGCCCGCCATGGTGAAAGGTTTGCACGAGATGTTGAGCAAAGCAGGAATGAATGACGACGACATTCGCGCGGAAGAATTTGGAGGCTACTGAGCGACCCTCCGATTTGACCGCTCGAACACCCTCGATGCGGCAGGACTTGGGAGGGACAATGGAAAGGGTGCAGCTGTTAGAGAGCGCCGTGACTTGGCCCTGGAGAATCTGGCTTTGCGACAACAGCTGGGAGTGCTTAAGAGGAGGAAGGGAGTGCCGAGACTCAGGAGTGCCTAGCCACTACAAACTTCCACGAAGGGGACTTCCGGGGAACCAGGGGTTGCACTTCTAACAGTGGGCCCGCGCACATCAAAGTGCCCGGCGTGGCGATACGCGCACCGATTGGTAAACGCTGGGCGACAAGGCAGGAGCGATTTCCTCGAACCCCGTTCGGGGGGTCTGTATGATTGCAGGCGGGAAGGGCGTTTATCGTTCCAAATCCGGCGAAGTACCCACTCAGCATAGTTTCCAAGTGCGTCACTCGGGCACAAAGCTGCCAACTTTACCGAGCAGACCAGGTCTCCCTTTCAGCCGCCCAGACGACCGGGTGAGCGCGTACGAATTCCGCACGATGGATTTGGGGCGGGCGGTGATAAGGTCCTTTAGCACAAGGAACTCAGGATTACGCCAGAACCGCGTTTGTGAAATTGCCCGCTGCACTCGGACGTATACGGCCAAACCATAAATGTGGGCACCAGGAGCAACTTTTCCTGTTTCCCGAGTACCGGGAGTCACTTCTGGATGTGCCTGTGGATGCCGAAGAACGGAGTCACTGGCGCTCGCCCCTACTGCCTTTCGCCTGACCCCGAACCCGAAGTTGTTTGCCCCTTGGCCGCTTCGGCGCGCACCTTCTGCCAGTTGTACACCGGATACTTCGGCCGCTTGATGGGTGGTACGGGATGATCCTTCAACTCTTGGAGCGCCACCTCTACGCCCTTCTCCAACTGCGGATCGCGACCCTGACCTTGCGCCGTGCTGTGCGGATTGGCGATTCGTCTCTCATCGGGCACTCCTGCTAAACGTGCGGTATAAGTTGAATTCCGCCATTTCCGGCTCAGATTCTCTGATTGCCCGTGGATCAGTTAGCAGCCCGACACCGCCGATCTTCACATTTCGCCATTTCAGGGGCTTGTGCTTTCTGGCCATAGCTCACCCCGTGAGACCGTCGCTCTCTTGAAGGCTCCCTGCGGGCGTGACGGCTCTCAAGTTTTGGCCGCTCCTCACGAAAGAAGGATATGCAACGCGTAACGCAGGCAGACTTGAGGGAGTATAATTAGCTCAACCGAGGTTCTCCCGATGCGAACCGCTTTAGCTGCAGGAATAGTTCTTACGTGCCTCAGCGGCCTGCCGCTTGCCACGAGTGCTCGCCACGCTGGGGAAGACATAAGGTTTGAACCAGTAGAAGGCTTGACCGTCGGCGACATCCCAATCCAAGCTGCCAGCGCTCAGAACGGGGCGCTTATCTTAGATGTACAGGTCTCCCAAAAGGGGGAGGTGTCAGACATTGAGGTGCGGCATGTTCTCGCGCCTCTAACGAAGGAGGCCATCCGATGCGTCAGGACGTGGAAATTCCAACCGGCAAGGCTTGGGGGTAAATGCATCGACTCGCGAATTACCGTCGCAGTCAACTTCAATCCGCTATCCAATTTCTATGACGATGTCCCCCTCTCTCCGCTTATACCCCATAAAGACGAGACCCTTAGAAAATCGCGATTTCAACCCGCCGACGTGACTTTTGCCGCCATGCCAGCCTACCCGATTAATGCTTCCAATCCTGGGACGGTTGTCCTGGCAGTGACCGTGACCGAAGAAGGGAAGATACACGGCACGAAAGTGCTTCTCGATACGCCGCCCTTTACGGCCAAAGCCCTCCAGGCCGCCGCAGACTGGAAGTTTGCTCCCGCCACTCTGAATGGCAAAACGGTTCAGTCGACAGTGATCCTGGCTTTGGTATTCAGGTTGCCTTACGCGATTCCGCCAGCACGCTAATACTGCTGGGTGAAATAGCTGGTCTGAGACTAATAGCATTTTCGATCACCATCTCCGTGTTCCTTACGAAGCACACAACGTGGCAGTAGCCGGACGCATCAGACAGACATCACAAACTCGTGTGTCACGGAGGCTTCAGATGCGCAAACTCGTCTGTTGTCCAGTGCTCCTGTTCTGCCTCGTGCCGACGCCGGTTGCCTTTTCCCAAGGTGTGCAGTTGTTCGGCGGGTACTCATACTTGCGCACAAGCGGAATGGACTACGAGCATGCAGGACTCAGTGGCTGGAATGCCGCGGTCTCAGTAACCCTAGGGTCTTGGGGTGTGGTCGCTGATTTCAGTAACCATTACGGTGCTAGCACCAACAACTTCACACCCATCGGCAACGGAGGACGTGGAACCACGTTCCTATTTGGGCCGCAATACTCCTTCCGGCACATACCACGTGTGACGCCGTTCGTTCACGCCCTATTTGGCGGGGTAGAGGGTGCTCAGGCCGGGGTCATGGGAGCGGCGTTGGGCGCTGGGGGATCGTGTCCTGCACCAGCCTGTAGCGGCATTACCTATTACCCGGAGACTGCATTCGCGCTGGCCCTGGGTGGAGGGCTCGACATCAAGATCCGCAATCATTTGTGGATTCGACCCATTCAGGCGGACTACATCCGACAGAATTTCAGCGACGGTGCGATGAACAGTCCTCGCATTTCGGCAGGCATTGTCTTCCGCTTTGGAAAATGATGACTGCGCAATCCGTTTAGTTCTTGCACGGGTACAGGCCGGTAGTCACCAATCAGCGACGAGTTGATCGCAGCAAGTGTGTAACGCAGACCCCTAGTAAGTTCACCTTGGGGGTTCATTCGTCAACGACCTTCGGGTGACGCGTCGATGTAATCAATTCTGCATCCGCGCCGAAAGCGCATTCCGCCCGCCATCGCTGATGAACATGCTCGCCTGATGACATCCCCCACGCGTTCGCTGATGTCCATGCGGGCCTGACTACATCCCACTCTGGCTCCTCCCCGGCCCATCCCATCCCCTGCCATGACATGAAAAGTGCACCACAATTGTGCAACACAAAAAGAGTGCGCAATCTCCGACCGCGCACGCGCAAACCGTTGCCCGTCCCGGTCGCGCGACTGCAACACGACCTCACCCGCATCCGGCAGGCGGGGTGTAGCAATTTGCCCTCAGTAGGTAATACCCCGTCAACGCAATAGGATTATCCGGGACAGTTCAAGCAGCGGAACAGCCCCCAGGAGTGCTGTCTACAGCAACACATCTCCGTGCTGGATCGACCGCGAAGTGGTCCCGGCTGCAAAACAGAACTTCCCTAAGAGTCGCAGCGAGACTTATGGGCGCTGGGCACACAGAATGGATAGGGAATGATAAGTCGCCTGCTCGTCCAGTAAGTGCCGTTCACTTAGCAATACGGCGCCCTGTTCTTTGAAGTCCAACCCTGGCTCTCCCGAAATCTCCTTCGCGGAAGTTTCCGTGCCTGATTGCGATGGGTTGGCTGTCTAGTCCCTCGCCTTGACCGGAAATACTCCGGCCCAAATCAGTGTTGTTTGAGGACGGGCAGCACGGTGACGGCCCGATTCATTCTCGATAAGCAGAATTCAAGGCACGGGACGCCGGGCGCGGCCTGGTGGACGGTGGAGAACACCGGGGCGGGAATCCAACTCCACTACCTGCGGCATGTGGCTGATACCGTCCGGGTGGGGTCCTAAACGGACCGCTTACTGCTTGTGATGATCCGTCAAGAACCGGGTAGGCCGCTTTACGGCCAATTGGGAGGAGCGCAGATCCAAACATCCTAGAACCCCGTATCCCGGGAGTTTGCATGATTGCTGGTGGGAAGGGCCGATCCCTATATCGATCGGCGGGTAATTTCCCAAAAGGGACGTTTCCTCCCGCAATGCCGCTGCAGCAATGGCACTCAAAACTGCCTTTGGTGGTCCAATCTCGGTTGCCCATTGTGTCTCGCGTTGAGACTCGGCCAGGCGAAAGGTTTAGTCAAAAAGTCCGATTGCAGACTCACCCATTCTGGAAGCTTTGCTCCGGCCAATCAGGATATTCAGCCAGCAGTCGGTGTACCTTTACTGGGTAGTACAACTCATTTCTGGTAATCTGTTTCCTATCTGACATCTGATCGGGATGGATTTCGCGAGGAGTAGACACATGAGACTGAACGTGCCTGTCCGTATCGCGAGCGCAATCTCCTTCTTGCTCCTGCCCGCTTGGGCAGCCGAGCCGCAACTCACCATCTACAACCAGAACTTTGCGGTCGTCCGCGTGCTGATCCCACTGAACCTGAAATCAGGTGAGAATCGCATCCAGTTTACAGACACGGCCGCCTACCTGGAGCCGACTTCGGTGATTCTGCGGGACCCGTCCGGGGCGCACCTTCTACGAATTCTTGAGCAGAATTACCGGGCGGATCCTGTCTCCAGCCAGCTCCTTCTCGCCCTGAACGAAGGCAAAACGCTCGATTTTATGGTGCAACAGGGCGACAAGACGGAGATCGTGCACGGTAAAATCATTCGCAGCGGCTATCTTCCCAATCCGCCGCAAACGTGGAATCCCTACAACGGATGGCAGGGGGTGCCCGTGCCCACCGAACCCATCGTGGAAGTAAACGGCAAACTGCGCATGGGAGTGCCGGGAACTCCGCTATTTCCCGCGCTTCCCGACGACACCGTTCTGAATCCCACGCTCACGTGGGTGATCGAAACTGACAAGCCCGGCGAAATGAATGCCGAATTCAGCTATGTGACGTCGCAGATGACCTGGAACGCGGATTACAACCTCGTGGCTCCCGAGCAAGGCGACGTGATCGACATGGTGGGATGGGTAGGTATTCGAAATTCCAGCGGCAAGACCTTTGACAACGCCCGCATCAAGCTGATGGCCGGTGAGGTCAACAAGCTTCAGCCCGGGCAGGGCGTTGCGGACTCTTTGACAAGGGCATTTGGCGTGGTCGGCGGCGCTATTAGCGGCCCGGTGCCCCTAGTCACCCAAAAGCCCTTCGAGGAATATCACCTTTACGAGTTGCATCGTCCCACCACGTTGCACAACCAGGAAACCAAGCAAGTGGAATTCGTGCGCGCCTCGGGGATCAAATCCGAGCGCGTTTTTATTTACGATGGCGCGCAAATCAATCAGCAGCAGTACCAGGGATGGAATGTCGAGACGATTCGGCAAAATCGCGAATATGGCACGCAATCGAATCCCGACGTGTGGGTAATGCGGGAGTTCATTAATTCCGAGGCAAACCATCTCGGAATTCCCCTGCCCGCGGGACGCTTAAGATTTTATCGCCAGGATTCCGACGGCCAGTTGGAATTCACCGGCGAGGACGAGATCAAGCACACGCCGCGAGACGAAACCATCCGGGCCTTCACCGGCAGTGCATTCGACCTGAAAGGGGAACGCCGCCAGACCGATTACCACATCGATTTCAATTCACGCTGGGTCGATGAATCGTTTGAAATCAAGCTGCGGAACCACAAGAAGGAAGGCGCGGTGGTGCGCGTGGTCGAACACATGTACCGTGGCCTGGGCTGGGATATAGCGGAGAAATCGGCGACCTATCTCAAGACCGATGCGCAGACCATCGAGTTCCAAGTCCAGGTGCCGCCCGACGGCGAAAAGACCCTCACCTACAAGGCGCATTACACATGGTGAGACGCATGGGAAAATTCGCAGGCCTTTTGGCGCAGGCAATCCTTGTCGGCTTGCTGTCGATCCCCGCTCTCGCGGCGTCGCCGCGGCAAGTGGATCGGACGAGTATCATCTGGGCACAACAGGACTCAACCGGCGTGGTCTGGGGAGTTGCCGCTTTCGGAACTTCGGGCCTTTACCGCTGGGAACAGAATGCCTGGCATCGCGTCGCCGGTGGAGGAACGCCCGAGGGCGGATTGCCGATCGCCTTGGTGCGGGGGCTCGATGGAGCAGTCTACTGCCTTTGGAACAATCCTTCCGAGACCCACACCCTAACGCGGCATCAAGGGGATGCGTCTCGGCAGTTTGCGCGATTCACTGGAGCCCTCGCTGGCAACCCTAACCCTAGCATTTTTGCTGATCCTAAAGGAAACTTCTGGATTACCGAATGGGGAACGCACATCTACCGGATCACGCCTGAAGGAAAGGCCGAAAGTGCGTATACGATTCCCGGCGACGAGTTTGTTTCCCAGAGTTGCCCGGTAACCGAGCCTGGGAACTTCCGCCTCGTCCTTGCGACTGCTGATGGGGTCGGCCGCGTGTGGTTTTGGTCGGAGTCTCCGGCCCCCTGCACCAACCTCGCCGTACTCCGAGGGGTCTTGATTTTTGACGGAGAGAAATTTCAGCATCATCCCCAATTGAACGGAATTCAGAATGCAATGATTTCCGTTGTCGAACCTGCGGACGCGCAGCACATGTGGGTGGCGGCGCCGAATGACCAGCTCTATCGCGTGGACATCGACACGCTTGAAGCGAAGCCCATGACGCCACCCGAACCTCAAGCGTTCCAATCCGTCCAGAAGATTTTCTGCATTGATAACGACACCTTTGTGATCTCGGGTTTACCGATGCTGGCGGTGCCGGAAGCGAATGGAGGTGGGCGGTCCGGGATGCTGTGGAGGTTGACGGATGGCAAGTGGAAAAAAGGGGTGAACGGTCTTGATTCAGACTTGTCAACCTATTTTTCGCGGAAGATGCGAGAGTGGGTTTCGACGCAGGATGGACTCTGGGTGGGGACTTACGGCAGCGGCCCTTGGTTTATCCCGGCGCGAGGCGGCGAAGCCAAGCTTGTGGATTGGCACTGCGGCTACCCGCTCAACGGGTCGGAACGCATGTTCCAGCTTCCAGACGGGCGGCTGCTGACGCTTGCCCTATATCAAGGGAGCACCACGCTGGAACCTGCTGATTTGCGGGTGGCCTGCCAATCGCCACCCGAGGTCGAAACGATTAACCCTTACCGTGAACTCGTGCAGGACGCACGCGGCCATCTACTGGGCATTGTCACCGCCGAGGACAACGCTTTGAGTGATTGGGACGGTGAAAAGTGGGCAAAGTATTCCCTGCCTGCCGCCTTCGCCGCCGACCCAATGTTAGTCACCACCACGGATTCCCTTGGGCGAACCTGGATCCTCTCATCTCCAGTGGATTTCCGGGGGCGGACCTTGCTCCTTTCATCCCCATTGGAAACTGCTGTGGCCATCTTTGACCCCAAACGTGGATCTTTCGAAACTTTCCCCAACTACCCCGACGCACTCCAGAGCCAACTCCCTCTCCAAGAAGATCTACAACTGAATGCAAGGTTCTTCCTGGTTCCCAGCTTCACGAAAGACGGCAGGATTTGCTATCGCGATCTCCCGAATCGGGTCCGCTATTTCGACGGCGGCCGGTGGCGAAACTGGTTGGCCAATGAAATTGCCGGCCCCAATATGCTTGCCCTTGATGGCCCGCCGTTTTTCGACCGCGCGGGTAACTTGGCCGTCCATCTTCAAGGTAGTACTTGGGAGTTTACAGAGCAAAGAGGGTGGCAGCACATCGGTCAGGAGGTTGGTCTCGGCACCGATCAAGAGATGCGGAACCCGCGCCCGGTCTCCATGCCTCTTGGTTGCGTGGTGGAGCATCCGGATTCCGTTGTTACAGACAGGCTCGGGACTTATTGGTTCACCTCGCACGGTCGGCTTTATCGGGCCATTGAGGGACTGTGCTCGCCACAGTTCGCGCCCGATGAGCATCAGCCCTTCATCGATTCGCGAAAACTTATGCACGCGATGATCGACCCGAAAGGGAACGCGTTCCTGGCCACCGAGTTCGCTCCCAACCAGATCGAGTATGTGTTCTTGAAAGCGCGGCAGCCGCTGCCACAAACCGTGCTGCGAGCGTCCGCTGACGCTTCGGGAACAATCACACTGCACTTCTCCACCAATACGAAGGGCGCCCCCTCATTCACTTGGAGAATGGACGGTGGCCCGTGGAGCGCGCCGACGAAAAGCACCGAAACCATGGTCGAAGGCGCGCTCGGAGGCAAACATCGAATTGAAGCAGCCGCGGTTGACGAGCGACTGCAAATTGCCCCGATGCCCACTGCGGTGGTGATCGATATCCAGGCCGCCACCGAAGAACAGATCACAGCCCTCATCCAGAAACTCTCAGATCCCGATTACGCGCTGAGAGACAAAGCCGTCGCAGCATTGGTTCGCCAGTCGGACGCCGCGCTCCCTTTGCTTCGATCGGCGAGGGAGAAGGCAGCGCCGGACCAGCGGTGGTGGATTGACGCCGCAATTCAGCAAATCGAAGAAAGCCTCTCAACCAACAAGAAACTTTGACCTTCCAGGTCACTCGCGAACGGGCTTTAGCCAACCACGACCCTCCAGGCGGTTCCTGGCTGGAAATCCCCATCCCACCAGTGATTTTCAGGTGATTGATAGCCCCGCGAGCGGATTCGGCCTAAAAATGCCGCCACCCTGGATAGTGCCATTGATCGGCTCGGCGGCGCGGCGCGCCTTCGTTGCCGACGCTGTTAAGTGCACGCCGACTGGAGTAGCACACACGGACGGCAGACACGTCCCACCCCTAGTCTTGAGCAGGCACACATCACGCACACGAGTTCTCATTGATCTCGTCGCAAACGAAACACAACAGGGGGGCGACGGCGCGGCAACCGCTGATATGGCGAATCAGTGGCCCCCACCTACTTCAATCGCACAATCGGTCGACAATCAGCAACATCAAAGCTGGCCTCGGCTATGAGCATGCCGACTTTGGGTGACATCGGATTCACAGTGGATTGCTTCCGGGTGCACCGTCGTCTGTGCAAGATCTCGGATTAACCCTGCGCAACCATCGGTAAATACATGGCGACTACCGAGGAGCTATATCCTCGAACGCCGTTCCGGGGAATCTGAGATTGAGGGCCATTTGTCAGATTCGCCCACTTGCCGTCCAGATTGATAGGTCAGCCAAAGCCCTCTTGGGAGGATCTGTTGTGGCATTGCTCGTGACAAAGTGGGGCCTCGCAATGTCCAAGGATGAGGAAATAAGAGGCCTGGGGGGAAGAGATTTCGGACTTGCATCGTAGGTAGAGTGGTTGTCTAATTACGCCACCCTGTTGCCAGCCCGCGGATCGCTGTGAGGCTAGGCGTCATGCATAACTCACGTGCCGATCGTCGATTACCGTTGGGGCTGCTCCCTGACGACCCGACTCCGAGGCCATACGACTGCCTAGAAGAAGTTTTGCGCACTCGGCATTACGGCTGCCGGACCGCAGGCAAACATCCACTGGATTCGCCGCTTCCTTTTGGGGCAAAAGGACGTCCAGACCACGATGGTTTACACACGTGTGTTGAACCGAGGGGGGGGCACAGTTTCCTGTCGGATTTTTGCTCAGGGAGATTGCTGAAGTTGATCGATACAAGTAGGATTCGACCGGCATTCAAAGCGCGACAGCACACGCTTCACGAGGGCTGACATGTCCGTCAACCCAGACGCCTGGAGTAATATGGGCGGCATCGGATTCCGTTAGAGGCAGGAAGGCTTCACATCAATATCTGAGGGAGGCACCATGTTACGGCGCTTATTCGGCTGGCTCGTACTCGTAGCCATTTCATGCACATCGGGCTTTGGACAAGCCAACGGCAAACTCCAGATTCACCACATGGACGTTGGCCAGGGAGATGGAGCAGTACTCATCTCTCCGGGTGGACAAGTCGTCCTCTTCGATGTCGGCGAAGACATGAAGAGAAAGGACTGCACCATGCCCTTGTCGTATTTAGATCAGCTGGGCGTGAAGCAGCTCGACTATCTGTTCGTCAGCCATTATCATTTCGACCATATCGGCTGCATTCCAGCGGTATTGCAGCAGTCCCCTCTTCAAGGAGACGCTTTTGATCGAGGGAAGAGTTATCCGGGAAAGACCTATGCCAACTACGTCGCGGCCGTCGGTAGCCATCGCAAGACTGCCGCAATTGGGGACGTGATCACGCTGGACAAGAATGCAGCGAATCCAGTTGTTATCACGGTGGTTGCCGTGGACGGGGAATCTCGGCACGGACAGGTCCAGACATCAAACGAGAACGACCTGAGCCTAGCGGTCGTAGTCTCCTATGGTTCCTTCCGAGAAGAGATTGGAGGGGATCTCAGCGGCGACAACACACAAATGTATCAGGATGTGGAGACCCCTGTTGCACCCGATGTCGGTCAAATCGACGACTACAAAGTGCATCACCACTGCAGTTCGCACAGTACCAATGATGCGTGGCTGGCCTCAACCAAACCGACAGTAGGTATCATTTCAACGGGTGATGGGAACGATTATGGACATCCCACTGCAGACTGCCTCGAGCGCCTCCACACGCATGGTTTGAAGAGAACCTACTGGACGGAGCATGGTAATGGAGAGACGCCGGAAGCAGGACTCGACGTGGTCGGCGGGAATATTGTCGTGGAGGTCGCGCCGGGCGCGAACACCTATACCGTGAGCTATGGGGGGGCGGCACCGGACACTTATCAGACGATCGGTTCGGGGACATCGAAAGGACCAACTTCGCCGGTGACTCCCGCGGCGGGTGCGAAGAAATACGCATGGAGCTCCCGGTCGCAAGTCTACCACTACGCCGATTGCGATTTCGTCGCCAACATCAGTAAGGAGAACCTTCAGCAGAGTGACACGCCGCCGAAGGGCAAGCATCTGCACACTAACTGTCCAGTCGGGGGGCACTGAGAAATGTGCAACCTATTCAATGAGGGGCATCGGCGTCAGAATGGCAACGATTGCTAATCCCAATATCAGGAGGGCATTCAATATGGCATATAGCGCCGCCAATCTTGAAGCGCCGGTCGCGAAAATAGCCACGGATCCTGGAGCCGATCAGCCGAGGGCGGGGATCGCGCTGTGCCTCTCGGGTGGCGGTTATCGCGCCATGCTGTTTCACGTCGGAGTACTCTGGCGTCTGAACGAACTTGGATATCTCTCGAAGATCGCCCGTTTTTCAAGTGTTTCAGGGGGTTCGATCACCGCTGCTGTCCTTGGGGTCGGCTGGGGCCAACTCGCTTTCGATGGTTCTGGTATTGCTACAAATTTCAGAGACGCAGTAGTCGGCGCGGTCCGAAGCATGGCTAGTCATACGGTCGACGAATGGTCGATCCTCAAGGGCATTTTCAGCCCTGGAAGCATCGCCGACAAAGTTGCCGGAGCATATCGGAAGCATCTCTTCGGCGACGCGACGCTGCAGTCGCTGCCAGATTCACCGCGGTTTGTCTTCAATGCGACAAACATCCAGTCGAAAGCGCTCTGCCGTTTCTCAAAGCCCTATATGTGGGACTACCGTGTCGGGAAGGTTGCCAACCCGACGCTCGACATCGCTGTGGCCGTTGCGGCCTCCTCCGCTTTCCCGCCCGTTCTCTCCCCGCTCACACTGGAATTCAAAGAGACAGATTTCGTTCCAAATACCGGCCTGGATCTCCAGTTTCCTCCCTATACGACGAAGATGGTCCTCACTGACGGCGGTGTCTATGACAATCTCGGATTGGAGACAGCGTGGAAGAACTACCAGACGGTTCTCGTGAGCGACGCCGGTGGTATGTACGCTCCGGAACCTAACCCCAAACACGACTGGATCGGCCACACGAAACGCGTTACAGATCTCATTGACAACCAAGTTCGATCGCTCCGCAAGCGCCAAGTCATCGATTCGTTCAAGGCTAGAGCGCGAACAGGCGCATACTGGGGGATTTGGACGGAGATTGGCGATTACCAGCTTCCTGATGCGCTTCCAGCCCCACCAGATAAAACCCACATACTTGCAACGACTGAGACACGCTTGAAGGCGCTTGACGCCGAACTCCAAGAGAAACTGATCAACTGGGGCTATGCCGTCTGCGACGCGGCCATGCGAAAGCATGTGAACGCCGCACCGGAGCTACCTCGACCGGTGTTTCCCTATCCGGTCGGGGTGGGCTGATCAGAACACGGAGCCGCCAATCTGCCCAGGAATGTCGCAGGGGCGCGAACGATAGCAGTGCAGGTCAAGTACTTTTTCCCCTTGATCGGGGCAATTGATCTACTTGACATCCTTTATCCCTTAAGTGTTCAAGCGCCGCACGTCGTGAAGGGGGCAAGGTTGCTCCCGCGAGCCTGACCTTGTTCCAGAATGCAATTGCATTACCCACACATCATGTCCGCCTCCAGTTCACATGAACGTGTGGTTGCGGCATCTTCAACAGGCAGCTGTGCCCGCTCAGGAAAACGACAGAACCAATTCCGAGCGCATGGTCGCACACGGAAGTTACTCTGCGTTTTCTTGCGAAGGAGTTCAATCATTCGCTCGTTTTACTGGTGATTGCCGTCACTCTGATAGTTCCAGCGCTGTTAAGGATTTCGCCTGAAAGTCGTCTACCCATCAACTGGCCCGCCTGCTGAGACGGGTTGGATGTGGGTACAAAAGGGCGTTTCACTCCCAACCCGGGTTAAGTGGTGGGTTGGGCTGTTATCAACAGTTATCTG
>PMYF01000323.1 GCA_003171295.1 Acidobacteriota bacterium
GTGCTGCTGGTGAACAAACGCCTTCGCCCGTGGGTGGCGTCCATTCCTGGCACCGCGGGAGGCCACGTGGAAGTAGTCGACCAGGAGACTGCCTTCCAGCCGCCCGCCGCGAGCCAGCTTCACAGCGACGAGGTAACCCTCGGCGGCCTCGCCGTGGCCGTCGTGATCCTGGCGAAATAGAGAGTCTGTGGAGGAATACCACGGCATCCCGCGGAGCGGGAGCCTTTTCAACGTGTCACCCCCGCGGAAGCGGGGGTCCAGCCCGGCACGGCTGGATTCCCGCCTGCGCGGAAATGACGGTCCAGGGCAGCGGCGGGTGCCCTCCGAGCCCTAGCCCGCACACTGTCTCAAGGGAGACGCTTATGCCGCGTGTGGCCTTTCGACTCCGGTTGCGGCCGGGCACGGTTGAAGAATATGAGCAGGCCCACGAACACGTGTGGCCCGAACTACTGGCGAAATTGAAAGAGGTCGGGGTCTCCGACTATTCGGTCTTCCGGCGGGATCTCGACCTGTTCCTGGTGATGAAGGTGGCCGACCTCGAGCGCGCCTGGGAGATCCTGGGCAGGGACCCGACGAATTTGCGCTGGCAAGAGAAAATGCGCCGCTTCTTTGAACCCATCGCAGACCTCCAGCCCGGCGAGCGCTTTGCCATGATGAAAGAAGTGTTCTATCTGGAGTAGTGGGTGTTTAGCCTGTCAGAGCCCCGCGAAGGCTGATGGTTACTCTCGACCGTGCGACCCTTGCCAAAGCGGGCCCACTCCGGCACGCCTGGATTTCTGCTTTCGCGGGAATGACGAGACGGCTTGCCGGCATACACCCCAATCCACGCATGCGAACTTTTCTTGACGGAGTCCGCGCGGCGCAATAGACTCTGGAGCCTTTGGGAGGTGTGCTATGACCAACACGAACCAGACCGAGCGAATCCATAAGGCGCTCGACATGTTCCTCATCGAATCCCCCTCTTGGGGGTTTGCGAANNGTGCATCACTTCACGGGCTGTTGTCCCACCGTGGCGATGCACGTCCTCTGGGATTTTCCCGAGGGCCTCAAGAGCACGGCCCAGGTGCGGGGCTGGGCGGAGAAAGCCGGAGTGCGCATCGGCTCCATCAACCCCAACGTTTTCCAGGACCAGATTTACAAGTACGGGTCGCTGGGCAATCCGGACGCGCAAATCCGCCAGACGGCGCTCCAACACATCCTGGATTGTGTGGAGATCGGGAAGCAGACGGGCAGCCACGACGTCTCGCCCTGGTTTGCCGACGGTTCAAGTTTCCCCGGCACGGCCTCGATTCGTCAGCGCAAGAAATGGTTTGAAGAGGGGCTGCGGGAAGTGCACGCGCACCTCTCGCCGCAGCAGCGCCTGCTGGTGGAATACAAACCCTTCGAGCCTTATTCCTACCACATGGATGTGGCNNCGCAGAACATTGAGCAGATTGTAGCGTGGCTGCTCAGCGAAGACATGCTGGGCGGTTTCCACTTCAACGACCGCCGCTACGCCGACGACGATCTGACGCTCGGCTCCATCGACCCTTATCAGGTCTTCCGCATTTTCCACGAAATCCTCTTCTTCGAGTGGGAAACCGGCCGGCGCGCCGACATCGCCTACATGATCGATCAGAGCCACAACCTGAAGAACAAGATCGAAGAGATGATCCAGACCGCGGTCACGGCGCAGGAGCTCTACGCCAAGGCGGTGCTGGTGGATCACAAGAAAATGGTGCAGCACCAAATGAAGTGCGAATTGATCGACGCCGAAGAGTGCTTGAAGCAGGCCTTTGCCACTGATGTACGTCCGGCACTGCGCGAATGGCGGCGCGCCAAAGGCTTGCCGGAGGAACCGCTCCAGGCGTTCCGTGAATCGGGTTATCTGGAGCGCGCCACGCGCGAGCGTGGCGCCAAACATCAAGGCGGTGGGGCGAGCTACGCCTGAGGGAGAGAACCTCATGTTTCCCGCGGCGCCGGCGAAAACCCCCGCAAGGGGATTCCGGCGCCGCGTGGTCCGGGGGAGGTGGTTCGGAAATGAAAACTGCCCGCAATGTGGTGGCGGTTGATCTGGGCGCAGAAAGCGGCCGGCTGGTGCTCTGCCGCTGGGACGGTAGCGCGGGGACCTTGGAGGAGATCCATCGCTTCCGCAACGGCCCGCAAGCGGTCGACAACCACCTGGTGTGGGATCTCGACCGGCTGTGGGAAGAAATCCAGAAAGGCCTCATGATGGCTGCCGCCCGGGTCCACGACCATGTCGATAGCGTGGGCGTGGACGGCTGGGGCGTGGACTATGTGCTGCTCGATGCCGGGGGCAACCGCCTGGGCCACGCCTACTGCTATCGTGATGCGCGTAACCTGCCTGCCATGGAACGCGCCTTCGCCCGGGTTTCCAAGGAGAAGATTTACGAAATCACGGGAATCCAGTTCATGCCCTTTAACACGCTCTTCCAGTTGCTGGCACACGTGGAGGAGTTTCCCGGCGAATGGCAGCGCGCCGCGCTCTGGCTCACGTTGCCGGAGTACTTCCAGTACCGCTTGACGGGCATGGCGGCGGCGGAGTACACCGAGGCCAGCACCACGCAAATGCTCGATGTGCGCGCGAGATCTTGGTCGAAGGAGCTGACGGCAGCCTTCGGACTGAGTCTGGAGAAATTCCCCAGTATCGTGGATGCCGGCACCGTGCTGGGGAAGATGCACGCGGAGGCCGGCCCGGCCGTGGGCATGGCCAACGCGGTGGTGATAGCTCCGGCCTGTCATGACACGGGGTCCGCGGTGGCAGGTATTCCTTACCCCCACGACGGCCTGGCTTTCATCAGTTCGGGAACGTGGTCGCTGGTGGGCACCGTGCTTCGAGAGCCCGTCGTTAGCGCGCAGGGCCACGCTCAGAATTTCACCAATGAAGGGGGCGTGGCGGGCAGCATCCGGTTTCTGCAGAATGTCATCGGCCTGTGGCTTCTGCAGGAATGTCTGCGCGAATGGAACGGCCAGGGCCTTAAGCTGAATGCGGCTGAACTGGCCGCGCAATGCGCCGCGACGCCTCCCGAGGGGCCCTGGTTTTCCGCCGACGGAAATACCTATCTCGCGCCCGGCAACATGGTGGAACGCATCAACGCCGGCCTCGCCGCGGCTGGCTTCCCGGATGAAAGACGCCCCCCGGAACTCGCCGCAATCATCTTCCGGAGCCTGGCGCGGCGATACGCCGCAGTGCTGGGGGATCTCCAGGAGATTACCGGCAAGCCCATCCAACGCATCGCGATCGTGGGCGGCGGTGTGAAGAACCAGGCGCTGAATCGCCTGACCGAACTGGTTACGGGAATCGAAGTCGTGCGGGGGCCCAGCGAATCCACGGCGGCAGGCAACGCCGCGGTGCAGATCGCCGCCCTGGAAAACTCCGTGTCGCTCGACCAAGTCCAGGCCATCAGCGCACGGCTGAAATTCGAAACTCCCCCCTGAGCTTGGTTTCGGCGACTCCTGGGGGATACTCTCGACAGGCGAGCCAGCGCGCTGGGTTCTACGCGGAGGGTCAGCAGGGTCGAGTGGGCTCGACCGGGCGGCCCTCGGTCGTCATCCACGCTGATCGGCACTCCTCCCGCCCAATTCAGGGTTGCATGCTTGACCTGGAGACTGATTTCCGTTAGCGTTGCAGACTTAAAGAATCATGGGAAAACCTCGCGTAGCCCTGTTCATTACTTGTCTTGCCGACCAGTTCCTGCCGGACGCCGGCGAATGCGTCGTGAAAATTCTGCAGCGGCTGGGCGTGGAGGTGACGTTCAACCCCGCCCAAACGTGTTGCGGCCAGCCCGCCTTCAACACCGGGTTTCGGGACGAGGCCCGTAGCGTTGCCACGCGCGTGCTGGACCTCTTCGATGACGCAGATTACATTGTGTCGCCCTCGGGCTCCTGCACGGCAATGGTGCGGGTTTTTTATCCCGAACTCTTTGCAGGTGACGCGGCGCGCCTGCGCCAGGTGGCGC
>PMYF01000590.1 GCA_003171295.1 Acidobacteriota bacterium
AGAGACTCTGCGCTACCCGCTGCTCCTGAGTCGGGTTACATCTTAATTGGCTTGATGGCCTTCCCTCTGGTAACATTATGCATGGCTCGATACGTTGACGGGCAATGTGTACGAAAATGGCGTAACATAGGATGCGCGTTACCTAGCTGGCCCAGAGAAGGAGATATCCGAGATGTCCGACACGAAACGTATGCCGCTCGACGCATTTCTTGACGAGCAATCCAAAGCCAAAGCCAAATTTGTTGCGACGGTTGAAGGTGATGAATCGAAGCCTGATTTAGTAACTGTGACCCCGTGGGTTGCCGGAAAAGGGTGCCTTTGCAAGCTGGCTGTAAAAGTACCTAAGAGCGCGATTGAGACCGTCACACCAACAGGCCAATCCCATCACTGCTGTAATAAAGTTTTGAAAGTGGTTGAGGTCCACTTCAAAGATGGTGAAAGCATCTCTCTAAACGAGTTATTCGATCAATTGCTTGAGTCCGCCGTAAGCGGCCACTCACATCAGGATGAACCATTCCCACGGCAAGATGATTTTCAGACGGGGCACAGAGCCTTTCCGCCTCCACGGCAGGGTTTTCAGGCGGGGCACGGAGGCTTTCGGCCTCCACAATCATTATTTTGGTGGCCGTGGGAGTGGTGGAAGGTATACCACACGGCGCAGTGTCAGAATAACCTGCGAAATTGTCAGGCGAACTGCGCCTTCGCCGACTATCCCGAAACGTGTAATTGCAACTGTGAGAACAGTTTTAGAATCTGTACCGGCCATGGAGAGCTTGTTACGTGTCCGGATCATTTATAAATGAGCGCTGAAAAACCATCGGTTCCTGCTTAGGCACTTCGAGCAACGCGGGTGGCGCATACATCCCGACGGTTCTTGTCGGGATGTATGCGACTCATGGACGATATAACCTTCGGGTGCTAAAGCACTATTACGGCCTCAATCATCTGCATTATTTGACCACAAGCACGTATCATCGCGCGCGCCGGGGTGGGCTCGGTGAATCCCTCAGGCGGCACATGGGAGGGTGAGAGGGTGCCACGGGGCAACATATACTTAGCGTAGTATGGCAGCGGCGGGACCACCTTTCCCCCCTACAACGCCCTAGGCCAGGCGGTAGAAGGCCAGTTGTGCGTCGCCGTGGCGAAGGAGTCGCGTGCGGCGGAGCGCGCCGTAGTTCTCCTCGAGCCGCACATGCCGGGAGTGCTCCGCCACCACCAGCGAGGCGGGAAGGATCAGTGGCCCGCGCGCGAGCTGGCGCAGGGTGTGGTGGTACTCGCGAATTTCCTCATAGGGTGGATCGAGGAAGACGATGTCAAAGCGCTCGCCCCGCTTCTCCAGCCGCTCGAGACCAGTAAGGACGGCGCAGGTCAGGAGCTGATACCCCTCATCAATTCCGAGTGCCGCGAGGTTCTGGCGAATGAGTAGAGAGGCAGGGCGGTGATGCTCGATGAACGTGACATCGCGCACGCCACGGCTCAGGGCTTCCAGGCCTACGGCCCCCGAGCCTGCGTAAGCGTCCAGAAACGTCGTACCTTCCACGCTGGGGCCGAGGACATCGAACAAGGTCTCACGCAACTGGTCGGAGGTGGGGCGCAGGTTCGCGCCCTTCAAGGTGCGCAAGTGAAGACCGCGATAGGTGCCGGCGATGATTCGCATAGGAAGAAGCTCTCAGCTTTCAGCTCTGAGCGGTCAGCAACCAGCCAACCCATCAGCACCGTGGAGCTGAGCGCTGAAAGCTGAGAGCTGATAGCCCGAATTATGCCACGCTCGCCAGGCCGTAGCGGCGCGGCCACTCCGAGCGCAAGTAACTTACAAAGTCGTCGAACTCCTGGGGGGAGGGCGGGTGCGCGACGAACTCCGCCGCCTCGCGCTTGGCCCACTCCAAAATATCCTGGTCACGCAGCAGGTTGGCAATGCGAAAAGCGGGAATGCCCCACTGGCGCGTGCCGAAGAATTCACCCGGCCCGCGCAGCTTCAGGTCAATCTCCGCAATCCGGAAGCCGTCGGTGGTTTCCACCATGGTGCGCAGGCGCTCCGCGGCGACTTCGCTGCGGCGCTCCTCCGCCATGAGCAGGCAATAGGATTTCTTGCTGCCGCGCCCGATGCGGCCGCGCAACTGATGAAGCTGCGAGAGGCCAAAGCGGTCGGCGTGCTCGATGAGCATCAGCGTGGCGTTCGGCACGTCTACGCCGACTTCCACCACGGTCGTCGCAACCAGAATCTGCAATTCTCCATCTTTGAAGCGCGCCATCACGCCTTCCTTTTCCTCACTCGGCAAACGGCCGTGCAACAGGCCGACCCGAAATTCGGGAAAGACGTTATGCGCCAACTGCTCGTACATGCGCACGGCGGGCTTCAAATCGAGCTTACCCCCCTCCTCGATAACCGGACAAATGACATAGGCCTGCTCACCGTGACGCACCTTCTCGCGGATGAAGTTGAAGGCCGTCTCATGGTCGCGCTCTTCCAGCAGCTTCGTCACGATGGGTGTACGGTGGGGCGGCAACTCGTCGATGACGGAGAAATCCAGATCGCCATAAAGGGTTAGAGCCAGAGTGCGCGGAATGGGCGTGGCCGTCATCACCAGCACGTCGGGCCGATAGCCCTTGCGGATCAGCTCAAAGCGCTGCAGTACGCCGAAACGGTGCTGCTCATCCACCACCACGAGGCCGAGGCGGGCGAAGCTCACGTCTTCCTCAATGAGCGCATGAGTGCCGATCATGAGGTCAAGCTGGCCATCGGCGATCCGCTGTTTCAGCTCCGCTTTCTCCGCCGCCTTGCGCGCACTGATCAGCAGATCAACCCGATAATCGAGCGGGCGGAACAACTGCTTGATGTAGAGGTAATGCTGCGTGGCGAGGATTTCCGTGGGCGCCATCAGTGCCACTTGATAACCGTTGGCCATTGCCAGGATGGCCGCCTGGATCGCCACAATGGTTTTACCCGAGCCCACGTCGCCCTGCAGCAGGCGGTTCATGGGGCGTACGGAACACATGTCGGCAACGATCTCCTTCAGCACGCGTTTCTGCGCCATGGTGGGATGGAAGGGGAGAATCTTTCGGATGGACTGGCGCGCGCTGTCGCGCACCTGGAACTCAATGCCCTCGAGGGCTTTGGCTTTGCGGCGCCGGAGGGCGAGGCCGGCGCCCACGCTGAAGAACTCTTCAAAAATCATCCGCACCTGCCCGGGCGTACGGAAGGCGCAAAGTTTTTCGAGGTCCTGCCCGGCGGAGGGAAAATGCGTTTCGGTGAGCGCCGCCGCGCGGTCAAGCAATTGGTTCTTGCGCCGCACGGAGGCCGGCAGGCGATCGGGGATTTGACCGTCCAGCGCCTGGAGCGCCGCCCCCATCAGCCGCCACAGAACACGTGGCCCGAGCCCGGCGATGGATTCGTAGATCGGCACGACNNGGCAGTATTTCAAATTGCGGCTGAATGATCTGCAAGTTGCCGGTGCCGAATGGGTCGCGTTCAACTTTGCCGTAGAAAAAAACCTGCTGGCCCGAATGGAAGATCTTATTCTTATCGAGATAAACTGCATTGAACCACTTGCAGCGCAACATACCGCTGGAGTCGGTGGCAGCGAGATCATAGATGTAAACGCCGCGGCGGGTGCGCATCAGGCCGCAGGTGAGAACCCGGGCCAGGACCGTGGTGGCCTGCCCTGGCACCAGGTCACGGATGCGCGTCAGGCGCGCGCGGTCCTCATAACGAAACGGCGTGTAGTAAAGCAGATCTTCCACGGTGCGAATGCCGCGCGAGGCGAAGAGTTCGGCGCGCACGGGCCCCACGCCTTTCAGGTATTTCACCTCGGAAGCCGGATTGAGTCTTGGGTTCGCCATGCTGGCCCGTTTTGACTATAGAGCGCCAGGGATTGCCACCCGTCGCGCCGGTGACCGCGCTGCCGCCTTCGCCACGACAGCGCCCGAGGGGACTCGTCCGCCCTTAAGCTGGGCGGACTTCGAGGCGCGGCGACAATAAACCCTCGCGCCCTTCTATCGCCCTGTATACTATCACTGGGAGAGCAGTGCGGCTTGCACGTCATGCCGGGAACCCATCCGGGGCTCGCCGTGGCCCCGCGACAGAGGCAGCCCGGCCGCAGGGTTGTGCGGCACGCTCTTTCGCCGCAAGTCGACACCCAGCTCAGCGGGTGCAACCTTCGATCCTATGCGTCCTGCACGCGTCAAATGGCTGAAAAGCCTGATCGCCATCCTGCTCGGTAACGCTTTGTATTTCGCGTTGTCGCCGCACCTCCCTCCTGCAGCGCAGCACCGCTCCTGGGAAGTGGATCTGGGAACGGTGGTGGATTTTTGGTTCTGCTTGCTGGTTTATGGCCTTCTGGAACTCGGCGCCTTCCTCGGCCGCCGCGCGGGCGGCGATCGGGTGCGGAGAGGGTGAGAAAGCGGGGCCCGACTCCCGGAGCGTGGGCGTCAACCGGCGCATGCAATTGAGCCCTGGGGCCTCTGCCGGCATATTCAAGGTCGGATCGAGGGTCCAAAGTACATAGCTCAGTTTCGAAAGCACCCGGAAGCGGAAGTGGGTGCACTCCGAAACTTCTCGTAAACTCAATTGAGTATTCAGGGGCTTATCCGAACTATAACTATTTTTTGCTTGTCAAAGTAGCAGATTATAACTATACTTAGTTCTTACGGCTTGAT
>PMYF01000407.1 GCA_003171295.1 Acidobacteriota bacterium
GGATTGGCCCGGAGCGAGTTTTGATTATCGGAAAGCGCGACGCCCTGGTTCGTGGTAAGCGAGGCGTGCTCTCCACCAGCGATCTGGTGCAACTCGCCGCCGGCAGCCCGTTGTGAGCCTCCGCTGGGAGCCGAGCCCTTTTCCTGTTTGCGTTTTCCAGAATTACTCGTCGTCTTTGTTTTGCTCATGATCGACCTCCTTAGCGTGTACCGCCAGCCTGCTGACTATTGTCGTGCGCCGTCAATTTCGAAGGACCGCTTCTCCTCCCCGATCATCCCGGTTCGGTGGAATCACCGGCCAAGTCCTGGCTCTTCCCCAGGACGGCGCGCAGTCGACTCTCTGTTCCGTCGTTTTAACGTCGAAGTGTTCATTGTCCGCCTCCGCATCCGCGCGGGTATGATGGGCAACGCCGTCCCGATAATTCGGCGCTGCATAAACCGGAATTCGCTTCTTGGCGTTCCGGTGCCTGAAAGTATACACCCGCTTGTCTCCAACCAGGCCCTTTCGGTACATTTTCCCTCTCCGAGATGGTCCGAATGATTCTCTTCTGCCGGCCGCGAGTCCTGAACGCCTACAGTCATCACCTACTCCATCAGTTTTTCACAGACCGCCGCGTCCCGAGGGCATTTTCGTCCGTTTTCGTACTGCCCGAGCCGGGATTACCTCGCGGGGACCGTCGGCCGCGTTCCCTTTGGGACGGATGTTGCTCAGCTCTGCTTTTGTTCCAGTTCAGCCCATCGGGCATACAGCTTATCTACTTTCTTCCGAGTCGTTTCCATCTGAGCACAAGCGACCTGTAGCCGCGGGGCGTCGCTCATGATCGCGGGATCTATCAGCGCCGCGCGTAAGACGCCAAACGCCTGTTCGGCCTCGGCGATTCTCTTTTCCAGGGCGGCAAACTCGCGCGCCTCCAGGTACGAGAGCTTCTTTTTTGCCGCCGCTGGCGGGGCGCCGTCCGGTGAGGAAGGTGAGCGCGGGGCTCCAGCCGGGACGCTCCGAGCGCCCTTGGCCTGCTGCGCGCGCTGCCAAACGTCCCATTGTGAGTAGTCGCCGAAACGTTCCGCTGCGCCCAGACCATCCAGGCCGAGGACAACGGTTGATACCCGGTCCAGCATGTAGCGATCGTGCGTGACCAGCACCAAGGCTCCACGATATTCCAGCAGGCTCTCTTCCAGAATTTCCAGAGTCGGGATATCCAAATCATTGGTGGGTTCGTCCAGCAGCAAGACGTCCGCCGGTTGGAGCATGAGCTGCGCGATTAATACGCGGGCCCGTTCGCCTCCGGAGAGCCGACCGACCGGCTGATTCAGGTCGTCGGTGGCAAATAGGAACCTTGCCGCCCACGAGGCGACGTGAATCACTCGCTCCTGATAAATGACCGAATCGCTATCCGGCGCCAGGGCGCGCCGTAAGGTGAGGTCAGGATCAAGCTCACGATTTTGGTCGAAGTACACAATCCGCAACGCGTCAGCCCGGCGGATCTCGCCGCGGGTGGCTTGGATGTCGCCTCGCAGCAGACGGAGTAGCGTGGTTTTGCCNNCTCCCATTTTGTCCAACCAGCCCCACCCGCATTCCCGACCTCACTATGAAATTCAGGTTTTCGAACAGGGTGCGATTACCGATGGCGTAGGTAACGCCTTCCAGCGCGATCAGTTGTTTGGTTTGCCGGTCCGTCGCGGAAAAGTCAATCTTGGCGGTAGCGGTGCGGCTGCGGGCGTTCAGGTCCGCCAATTCACCCATCATCTCGTGCGCTTTATCGATTCGCGCCTTGGCCTTGGTCCGGCGGGCCCTGGGACCGCGGCGCAGCCATTCCAGTTCCGTATGCACGCGATTGGCGAGGGAATCCTGCCGCTTTCCCTGCGCCTCCAGGTACGCTTCTTTCTGCTCGAGAAACCGGCTGTAGTTTCCTTTGACGCGAAGCAAGCCATCTACATATACGCGATTGAGCTCCACCACCTGGCTCGCAATGTTTTCGAGAAAGTAACGATCGTGGCTGACCACCACGCACGCGAACGCCGCATTCTGCAGGAGGGATTCGAGCCACTGAATCCCCGCAAAGTCCAAATGGTTGGTCGGCTCATCGAGAAGCAGAATGTCTGCCCACTGGACCAGCCCCTCGGTAATCATGAGGCGTTTGCGCCAGCCACCCGACAAGGCTGGGGTGGGGGTTTCAAAGTCCATAAAACCGGCGCGGCCAAGCGCCTCGGCAGTCCGGGCCGCCCGCTCCGCCGGGGGTACTGCCGCCCGTTCGAGTGCCTTCTCGACTACCGATCTGACCGTCTCCCCAGGCGCAAAATCGGACACCTGTGCGACGTAGCTGAGCCTGCTGCGCTTACGCGTCGCAACATCGCCGCTGTCCGGTTTTACGCGACCGTAGAGAATCTCCAGCAGAGTCGATTTGCCCGAACCGTTCGGCCCGATCAGGCCGATCCGATCGCCTTCCGACACGGTGAAGGAGACATTCTGGAATAGCGAGGTGATTCCGTAGCGCTTCGATAGTCCTTGGGCATTGATGATGGGGGCCAAGTTACTCGATGTTCTCCTGGATTGAATTTGGAGGACTACTGCGACAGAACTTCGTCCTCTTTCGGTGGTTCCCTTCGATTGTATCTCGATCTGCCTTCAATGGCTTTGTGTTCATTCTTTCAAAGATCGTTTCCGCTGGTCATCGGAGATAGAGCGAAGTCGCGCAACTCCTGTATTGTCGCACACTCAGAAGTTATCTTGCGCAGTGGCTCAATTCCCATGGCCATTGCGCCTGCACAACGTGCAGGATTGCCGGGTGCGAATCGGGTCTTGTCATTAATTGTGGCCGGCTTCTCAAGAAGTTGTGCAAACGACTCTGAATCCCTGAATCGATCTCCATGGAAGCGAAGTGAAATCACGTGCTTACGGACGGGACTGCGGGTACGAGGATTTTGAGCCGCCTTGGGTGCGACGAATCACGGTTCCAGCGCCCAATCCTACCGGCCAGCCTCGCAAGCCCCGAAAAGGAGTTGACATTCTACAGCCAGGATTATAGATTTCCTACACCATGAAACCAAAAAGAGAACGCTATCAAAATCGCATTGAGTTGCTGCAGGGCACGCTCGACATGCTCATTCTCCAAACGCTGCAGTGGGGACGGCAGCATGGCTACGGGGTCAGCCAGTCGATTGGGGGACGCTCGGGCGAAGTCTTGCGGGTTGAGACCGGGTCGCTCTACCCAGCGCTCCATCGCCTTGAGAAGCAGGCGGTGGTTAACGTCGCAGTGGAGCAGACGGAGAGCAATCAGCGCGCCAAGTACTATCGCCTGACTCCAGCCGGCAAAAGGCAGTTGCTCTCTGAGCAAGCCCGCTGGGCGCAGATCGTCAACGCCATTGCGGGGATTATGAATCCTGCGCCCGAGGAGGGCGAGGCATGAGTCTGTGGGACTGGTTGTTTCGCCGACGCCAGCGCGACGAGGAACTGGACGAGGAGATCCAGGCTCATCTACGCATGGCCGCGCGGGAGCGCATCGAGCAAGGCGAAACCTCCGAGCAAGCTCGCGCCTCAGCCGTCCGCGAATTCGGCAACGTCACCTTGGTCAAAGAAATTACGCGCGACATGTGGGGATTTCGTTGGTTTGAAACCTTGCTGCAAGACCTCCGCTACGGCGCGCGTATGCTACGCAAGAACCCCGGTTTCACGCTGCTGGTCACTGGTCTTCTGGCTCTGGGGATCGGGGCCAGCACACTGGTTTTCAGCTTATTTGATGCGGTGTTCTTACGACCGCTACCTGTGCGCCGTCCCGCGGAGTTGGTCAGGATGGTGCAGCACCTTCCAAAGATTGGAACCCAAAGCAACTTCGAATACGCGTCCTACGAAGCCTTGCACGACAATGCCACAACTCTCGCGGCCACATTCGGAGAGACAGGCAGGTACCTCCACTTTGCTATGAGTGATCATGAACCAGCAGAAGAGATCGCTGTGCATGGTGTGACCCCTGATTTCTTCAACGCGTTGGGCGTACGGGCTCAGTATGGCCGGGTGCTCTTGCCCGAGGACGCAAACGAGAGTCCGGGCATTCCCCCCGCTGTGTTGAGTTACGGCTTCTGGAAGCGACGTTTCAGCGGAGACCCCGGTGTGGTGAACAAGGGGACCATTCTGGTAAACGGTCATCGCTTTGTGATCGTCGGGGTGATGCCGCGCGATTTCAGCGGGATTGCGGTCGACACAGCGCCTGCCGTGCGTATTCCTCTGCGCACTTTCCTTCTCTTGGTGAACTTCAACAAAGACCCGTTGGATTTTGAGCTGGCAGGCCGGCTTAACCCGGGGTTCAGTCGTTTACAAGCAGAGGCGGAATGCCGGACACTCTGGCTTTCCACGATGAAGGACTATTATCAGAAGATCGAGAAACTGCCACCGCGAATCGTATCCGTGCTCCTCAGCCGCGGTCTGAGACTCGAACCGATTGAGCGAGGGGTTTCCGTCCTTCGCGAACGTTATGGCGACGTGCTCAAGTTACTGATGGCGTCCGTCACGCTTCTGCTTCTCATTGTCTGCACCAATATTGCAGGGCTTCTGGTAGAGCGAGCCGCGGCAAGACAACAGGAGATTGCAGTCCGGCTCGCGGTCGGCGCAACACGCTTCCGGCTGGTACGGCAAGTGCTCGCAGAAAACCTACTGCTTGCGGCTTTGGGGGCTGCGGCCGGGTTGGTGATGGCAGTTGCGGGAATGCCGCTGGCGATACGAGCGTTGCCGCCGATCCGGAGATATCCGAGCGTCTCGCTGGTGCCGTTATCGATCGATGTGGGGATCAACTGGAGGGTTTTTCTGTTCTTGCTGGTCCTGTCCTTGGTCACTATGCTTCTATTCAGTGTGAGCCCGGCACTCGCCGTGTCCCGCTTGAATCTTGACAGCCTGCTCCGAGCTACGCGCTCGAGCGCTGGCGTGCGCTGGCGGCAGGCCTTAATAGCTCTGCAGATTGCATTGTGCAAGTTCCTGCTCGCAATCGCGAGTTTGTTCGTCCGCACGTTCCAGCAGTTGCAGCGGGTCGATCCGGGGTTCGATCGCGACCACATCGCCACGTTCACCCTCAACCTGACCGGCTACACCGGCAAGACTGCCGTGTTTCTGAAAACATTCACAGAGCAAGTTCGCGCGATACCCGGAGTGGTGTCGGTGGGGATATCTTCAATTGGCGCAATGCGCGGGAGTGGAGTTGCACTGACCATTGCACCAGCGGGACAACGAATAACACCCGCCGATTTCTTGAACACCAGCCTTAACCATGTCTCGCCCGAGTACTTCGACACGATGGGAATGCACATCCTATCCGGACGCGATTTTATCGCCGGTGATGCCCCAGAGCCAAAGCAGGCAAGCCCTTTGATGGTTGTGGTGAATCAAGCGTTCCAACAGCGGTTTTTTCCAAATACCCAACCGGTGGGTAAGCTGTTTGGTCCGGGTGTGGCCAGCGATGTGGCGAGCGAGAAGTACGAGATTATTGGGGTAGTGAGCGACGCCAAGTACCGCTCGCTGCGGGCGCCGGTCGTTCCAACCTTCTACACACCGGAGATCAATCCTGACGAGTTTGTGCCAAACGTGCGCACCCGCACGCGGCCCGAGGTAATTATTGCATCGGTCCGGAAGACTTTGGCGTTCCTTGATCCCGGCCTGGATTTCCTCGAAGTCCATACCATGGCTGAAGAGGTCGATAACAGTATGGCCGGTGAGCGAATCACGGCGGCGCTTGCATCCCTGTTCGGCGCCATCGCGGCGCTGCTCGTCGGCGTGGGGGTCTATGGATTGCTGGCGTATGTTGTGGCGCAGAGGCGGCACGAGATCGGCATTCGCATGGCGCCGGGCGCGCAGCCTGCGCATATTGGAAAGTTGATTGCACGTCAGACTCTAGCCATGACGGCAGCGGGGATCATCTCAGGTCTCGGCGCCGCACTTGCTGCCGGACATGCCATACACTCGCTGCTATACGGCATCTCACCGGAAGATCCGAAATCGCTCATTGCCGCGATGATATTTGTGGCTCTGACAGCGGCAGCCGGAACGATATTCCCCGCTGTCCGCGCTACGCGGGTCGATCCCATGGTCGCGCTGCGGTACGAGTGAAACCATTGGGCGATTGAGGGATCAGGTGATTGAGTGTTTGAAAAGACCTGCGGAAGCCGGCTTGCACCACCGCGAGGGCGAAATGCGGGCGGCAGGGCCGTGCCGTAAAGATAAAAGGTTGGTGGCGGGGACTTGCCGTTGAAGCTCACCGGCGAGATTGAAAGACTTCGGAGGTGCCCGTGATCAGCGACCTTTTCTATCGTTTGCGGGCTTTGTTCCGGCGCAAGTCGACGGAAGCGGGATTGGACGAAGAACTTCGCGCTCACTTCGAGCACCAAGTCGAGAAATGTATCCAATCGGGGCTGGCGCGTGAGGAAGCGGCGCGACTCGTGCTCGCCAAGCCGGAAGAGGCGGGGTACATGGTAGTAAACCATAGCATGCAACTCAATGCTCAAGTGCTTTCAAGCCTTGCTCCGTCTAAGTGGGAATATGCCGACAGTGTAATCAGCCGCGGGTCGTCCACCGGACCTCCGACAGTAAAGTGGTACAGGCTCTGAAAGCGATCCCCGTCCAGGCCGAGCAAGTTATGAAAGGCGTCGTCGAAATAGCATCCGATGCCCGTGCCGCGGACGCCGGCGGCCTCCGCTTCCAGGTACAGCACCTGCCCCAGCAGGCCAGATTCCCAAAACAGTCTTCGATACCACCATGCCCCTGTGGCACGGATGCTTTCGGAAAATTCGGCAATCATACCGAGGCTAAAGGCGCCCTCGGCGGCAATCTCCTGGTGGCAGCTCACCACCTGTGCCTGCTCGCGGAAGTCTCCCTCGACTAGTTCGAACAGTGGCAGGGACTCCGGGCAGCCCTCCGGACGTTTCCAGAGGAAGTCGGCACGGAGCGCGGACCGTAAGCGCTCGTGGACCGCCAGACTTCGCTCGAAGAGGTACAGGCCTGACGGTAAACCCCGGACCCGATGCACAAAGATGCCGCAATGCAGGTGCGGCGGCCAAGGCCAAACGTCCCAGGGGACCACTCCTGCGCGTGGCAGCAGCCGGTCAAGCATGCCATAAAATGTTTCGGCCGAGATCGAGGTGGTGCCGTCGAGAGAAAGACTGCTCCGGCGCTGTTTGATAAGCCCAGCAGCCTTGATTTGCGAACCGACAACGGGCCGAGCTGGCGACGCCGCGAACCTGTCGACAATGGCCGCGCCACAAAGCTTGCCGGTCGCCGTGACTCTGTCCGCCCGCCAGGTCGCCTCGGCGGCAACATCAATTGCTGACCAGGAGACATGAGCGGGGCTGAGTGAGTTGGCCAGGCCCACCCATGCTCCCGCAGGGAGCACATCCATCAGCTTCACCAAGTCAACCCCCTCTGAATCCTCACCTTTCCCGCAAGGATGGGAAGGGCCGACGAGCAGAAGGGCGTCGGGATGTTCACGATCCTGCTCGACAATGGCCGAGAAGCTCTCTGGCTG
>PMYF01000196.1:0-2851 GCA_003171295.1 Acidobacteriota bacterium
ACCAGTGACGAGAAACAGGCAAAGGGCAATGGGAAAAACGGGCAGGGTGGCGTCCCGAAATCTTCTATCACCCGACCTGCCGATTGCCAGCCTCGCCCGTGACACACTTCCCCGTTTCGGTTATCGGCAGAGGTGGGCGGTAAGATGAGCTAGAAGTAGCGCAGAATTTTGCGTAGCAGCGCAGTACTCTGCGGCCCGTCGTTCCGGTCCGTCCGCATCACCGTCCGCCACGGACCATGCAAGAATAGGTATTTCACATGTGAGCGATCGTTATCGACAGTACAAGCCGCAAAACTTGAACTGTACAAACTCAGCTCGTCGGCACAGGCCATGGACAGCTTCCCGTGATCGCACACATCGCAAAAACCGCGATGGATGCGCCACCCGCGAACCCGCCCATGGACGGGCGTCGCTGTCTGCATCCTAATCAACAGGGCGGGCATCGAAAGCAATATGCAACCCCAAGGTTCATCCTGGATGCGTCGTCGCGCCGAGCAAGCCATGAGGGTGGGTCTGCTGCGCGCCTATCGAGGCGTGGGTGTGAATCCCGACAAGTTCCTGATGCAACTCCGCCGCGCTTATGGACTGCGCATCAACTCGTTTCGCGAAATGCGCACGGTGCCGCAGCCAGTGGTGGATTACCTTGCCGATAAGACCATCCGCGCCTCGATGAAGATGGCAATGATGGAGGGCGCGGGCGCCGGCTTGGGCGGCGTGCTCTCCATTCTGCCCGACGTCGGCTTTCTGGGCGGAATCACCTGGCGCATGATCCAGAAGCTGAGTCTGGTGCACGGCTTCGAGTACTCAAGCGAAGACGACATGGCCGATCTGTGGCTGGCGGCGGCCACGGCAGCGGGCGTGGACCTGGGCAAGGACCTCGTGCGCAAGCAGATGATCGAACGGTTCGTGCCGCGCCTCATTGAGCGCATCGCGGTGCGAGCCGGCGGCGAGATCGTGGAGAATGGGCTCTGCCGCTTCGTGCCGGTTCTGGGCTCCGTCATGGGCGGCACTCTCAACTACTATTTCGTGCGCGGGTGGGGACGCCGCGCCCAGCGGCACTTTCGCGAGAGGCACCTGTTGCTCCGCAGTCCCATGATGACCCAGTCAACCCTGGGAGTCGGCGCAGGCCAGCCATACGCGCCGGAGTTGACACCCCACCGCTGAATCGCCCGACCTCCATACTGTTAGGGGAGCCGCGCCCGGCTCATGCGGGGCGCAAGCGATTCTTCCAGCGGTTGTGGATGAACCAGACGGCGACCAGGACAATCACGACGCCCAGAACGGCATCGAAGCGGTGGAAGTATTCGCGGAGGGTCATCCAACGCTCACCCAGTTTCATTCCCGCGTAGGCGAGGGCCAAGCACCACGGCAAAGATCCGAGAAAAGTATAGAGGTGGAAGCGGGCCACGTTCATGCGCGAGACGCCCGCCGGGAAAGCGATGAACGTCCGAACCACAGGCAGAAGGCGCGCGATGAAGACGGCCCAATCGCCGTAACGCGCAAAAAAGCGGTCCGCCATCTCCAAATCGTGGTGAGTGACCAGCAGCCAGCGCCCATACTTTTCTACCAGGCGCCGCCCGCCCACGGACCCCACGTAGTAGGCCACCAACGACCCCAGATTGCATCCCAACGCCCCGGCCAGCGCTACCCAGCCCAGCCGGAAGCGGCCCGTGAAAACCAGATACCCCGAAAACGGCATGATGACTTCCGAAGGCAGTGGAATGCACGCCGATTCGATCCCCATCAGCAGAATGATCCCGAGGTAGCCGCTGCCGGAAATCACGGAGATGATGAAGGCTGCGAGAAATTCGAGGAGACCAGAAATCATCGGAAATGTTGTTCTGGGAAGGCCAGGAACTCCTTTCGCCCCAATTCATTAGATGGAAGTATCCCGCAGGCTCTTGAGGCGCTAGAAGACCTCCGCCTCCTGCGTGAAGACAAAACCAGGGAGCGAAACACCGTCCGCCAACATCTCGACCTTCACCCGGCGGACCTCCGCATCCGTTCCCCCCACCTTTCTAAGGATGGCGAAGGAGGTAAAAACCTCCGAATAGACCTTGGTAACCAGCCAGTTGGCGCCTGTCTCTTCCAACCGCCAAACCTGCCCCAACTGAATCATGGAAACAGCCAAAACCTCACACTCCTCTACCAGGCAATGGCAAACTGCCTCGAGAAACGGGAACAAGAGAGAGACCGATCGGTTAATCTATCTGTCCTGCGAGGCGGAGTCAATAGCGATACGGCGTGCCGTAGCGCCGCCTCGACGGCTGAGTTTGCCGGCAAGACGCAGATGCGGGGGAACGCCAGGCGTCGCCTCACTCCTCCCAAGCCTGCGGCGCGGCCAACCGCACCCCCCTGATGCCGGGGGGTGCATTTGATTTTGGGCGGGGAGCCGAGTCCCCCGGAACACGGAAATATCCGGCCTTGGCCAGCGTGACATGCAACCTCCCTGCCCTCCGCGCAATCCAACCTACGGGTGGAGCCGGGGTTTGCATTTCCCCGTTTCCGGCGGGACGGAAGCCGACGAGGAATGCCAGCACCGGGGCGCCGCAGGATCAAACACAAGGGATGGAACGCCCAAACCGCGACCGGGTCCACTTCCGATGGTATAATAGTCAATGAGGAGCTCTGCCATGAGGAAGACGCGTTCCATAGCGCTGCTACTGGTGTTGATGCTCTGCTGGGCCTCAATTCCCGGCCACGCCAACGATAAGAAGGACGACGTCGACGAGATTGGCAATCGCAAGGTTGCGCACCGCAGTATCATCTCTCAGGAAAAAGAAGTCGGCATTGGAAAGCAATACGCCGATCAGATTGACCACCAGGCAAAGATCCTCGCCGATCCGGTGGT